>PXAS01000152.1 GCA_003565815.1 PVC group bacterium | reverse complement strand
CTCCCCTTCGAAGTTCAACGTTCGAAGTTGGACGTTCGACGTTCGGATTTTCTTCACTTCTTTCCTTCTCTCCTTCTTGATCTCTGAAATGAACCACTGATCACACTGATGGGCACTGATGCTTGGCTTGGGGAGGGGTTTGGGGAAAGGGAACCACGGATTCGCACGGATTTTCACGGAGTTTGATTGTAGATCGGCAGTCCCTTGCCGATGATCTGTGGTTCGCGACAAGGGACTGTCGCGCTGCCTTCTCTCCATCTTTCCCCGCCTTCAATCCGCTTCCGGCTCCGCGAAAAAACCGAGAATCAGGGGGCGGACCTGGTCGGGAAAGCGGAGCACCGCGTCGCAATGTCCGGCGCCGGAAATGATCCACAGGTGACGGGGATTGGGCGCCACTTCGTGGAGGCGTCGGCTGTGGTGCGGGGGAATGACGGGGTCGCGTTCGCCGTGGAGAAAGGCCACGGGAAGATCCTTCAGTTCGCGCAGACCCTGGTAGGCGTCGAGTCCGGAACTGACCCAGAGCGGACGCATGAGCCGAACCCACTGCAGAAACCAAGGGAGGCCGCGCATTTTTTCCGCGGCAATGGAGGCGTGGCTGTAATACGTGGAATCCAATAAAAGGGCGCGAACCTCGACATCGGCCCGGGGGAGGCTTTGCAGGGCCACGGTGCCCCCCAGACTTTGGGCCCACACGTAGAGCGATTCGCCTTGGACCTCGGGCCTTTCGGACACAACTTGAAGGGCGGCGATGCCGTCCCGCACCAGCCCGGCCCGGGTCGGGGTGCCCTCCGAGGTACCGTACCCCCGGTAGTCGAAGACAAACAAATGATACCCCGCCGCAGGCAGCCATTCCGCGAAGCGGACGTGCGTGCTCATGTTTTGGGCGTTGCCATGAAAGTGGATCACCGTCCCCTTGGGGGATTCCGCCGGACTGGGCAACCACCATCCCGAAAGCTTCACGCCGTCGGAGGCATGGAAACGGACTTCCTCCATCTCCAATCCCCGTCGATCCGGGGTTTCGCGGATGATGCGGTCGGGATGATAAAACAACCCGTTGGCGCATCCGGTGAAAAACAGAAGGAGGAGAGGGGAGAAAATGTGTTTCATGAGGGAATCTCTACACGAACCCGGCCTTTCTGACAAGTCCCGCGCTTTCCCCGCGGCGCATTCGGGCGCATCTCGGCATTGGTGAAAGGCTTCGGAAACGCTTTTCGCCCCATTTCGTTCCACAGTTCCTTGCCGATCATCTGGGCCGTTCGCGACAAGGGACTGTCGCGCTACCTTCCATTTTCCGTGGTCTTTTCTTGTGATCCCTGACTTGCGAAAATGATTTGTGTGGAGTAAAGGAATCGACATGGAAACTGACAAGCAAGCCTCTTATGAGTCCCCGGACGAGACCCCGGACACTGCCGCTGAAACCGTGGAAGCGGAATCTTCCATGCCCCCGCCTCCCGTGGAGCCCGTGGCCCGGGAGGCTTCGTGGATGGATGCGCCTTGGGTGTCCACCGCCGTGCGGGTGGTGTTCGGGTTGATCGTGCTTGTGGTCACCTGGTGTTTTTACGTCAGCCGCATGCCGGACACCTTCGATGTGAACGAACGGGCCATGCAACGCGCGTTGGAGCGGGAGCATGTCGAGGAGGGCGGGACCTTGCTTCCGGGCTACACCACCGTGAGCACGGTGCTTGAACTGGCCGAATGGCTGCTGGGCAAACCGGGGGGATATTTACACAACGACAGACTGTTTCCCAATGCCTACCTCATCGACAACATGCCGAATTTCGAGCTGGGCGTCGTGTTTGAATTGCGGGATACGGTGAAAGCGCTCCGAGAAAACTTCAGTCGTTCCCGCGGTCAGACGGAAGAGTTGCCTTACCTGATTGCCGCGGATGGCAACTTCAGTTACGACCCCGACAATTGGTTGGTGCCGTCCACGGAATCGGAATACCGCCAGGGGATTCGAAATGTAAACCGGTATCTGCAGGCGATCGTGGACGGGGGACCGGGCTCCGGTTTGTTTGTATCCCGTCAGGACGTGCTGGAGCGGCATTTGGAAAGCCGCGCCCGCCGCTTGGGCAGTTTTTCCGTTCGCTTGCGGCGCAGCGCCGCCGATGGCTATGCGTTTAATCCCAATTTGGAAAGGCAAAATCTACAGACGGAACCAGATCCGCTTTCGACGGAATACACCGGGGACCTCAACAGCCGGATCACGCCTTGGCACAGGCGGGACGATGAGTTTTACGAGGTGCGCGGCAGTGTGTATGTGATGTACCATGTGATGTTGGCACTCCGCACCGATTTTGAGGACGAGTTGAATGACAAACGGGCCATGGGTCTAATGAACCGCATTCTCAGCGAGTTGCATGCGGCCTCCCAACCCTTGGTGTGTCCGGTGGTTCTCAACGGACGGGAATACGGGTTTTTCCACAACCATTCCCTGACCGCCGCCGCCCACATCGCCAAGGCCCACGTCGCGGTCAATGACCTGCGGATTCTGCTCCGCGGCGGTTCGGACGGTTAACGCACCCCGGAGACTTTGGGAAAGTCCAGCAAGCCGCCGCTTCGTTTGGGGAAATTTTCTTCGGCCCCGAGAATGCGGCGCAATTTGCAGTCGGGCGCATCCTGGCTTTTGGAAAGGGGCTTGGCGGCCACATCCTGAATGCTCCATTTGCCCAGCAGGGTTTTGACGCCTTCCTGAAACTCGACCATGGCCTGGTGGAAGCCGCAGGTGCGGGAGAGCATTTCCGGATTGGGAAACTCGCGGCAGTGGTTGCCGATGATCGCCCCCTCGCAGGCCTCGACGACATCAAGCAGGGTGATGTCCTTGGGATCGCGGGCCAGGGAAAATCCCCCGCTGGCCCCGCGGTGCGAATCGAGAATGTCCGCTTTGGCCAGGGTGCGCAGAATTTTCGAAGTGTAGGACTCCGAGGACCCCAATTGCAGGGAGATGGGTTGCGGGGTGATGAGCGAGCCTTTGGGAAGGCGCGAGAGCAGGACCAGGCATTGGATGGCGATTTCTGTGGTTTTTGTGAGTAACATGTTGGGCTCCGGATCAAAATTCGGTTGGACAGCATCCCCCGCCGGAAAAATCGGGGCTGAGGTAGGGAATGCCCAGGGAAAGTCCCCGCAAAATCAAAAAGATGCCGGCGATAAGGGTGAGCGCGGGCAGCAAATATTGTAGCACGGGTTGAAAGCGGGGGGAGCGGAGGGTAAGTCCGCCCATGGAAATGGCAAACATCATCGGCACGGTGCCCAATCCGAAGACGGCCATGAAGCCGGCACCCTGCAACGGTCCCTGCTGAACGGAGGCCATGGCCAGGGCCGCATACACCAGTCCGCAGGGCAGAAGCCCGTTGAGCAGTCCGATTTGGAAAAACCCGCCCATGCCTTCGCGCTTCAGCATTTTGCCCAGTCCGCGCTGCACGGGCCGGTAGAAAGTTTTGAAAACCCAACGGGGCATGTGCTCGCTGGTGATGAACAAGGTGGAAATGAGCAAAACGCCGAGAAAAATGGAGACCCAGCGTTGCACGCCGCCAAGATGGAGGAGTTGTCCGAGACTGCCGGCAAACAGCCCCATGAAGGCGTAGGTGACGGTGCGGCCCAGATTGTACGCCAGGCGGGCCATGGCCCGGCGCAGGCGGGAGGCCTCCCGTCCGGCGGGCAGCGCCAGGGCCAGGGGGCCGCACATGCCGAGGCAGTGGAGACTGCCGCCGAGTCCTAGCGCGAAAGCGGTGAGATACGCGGTTACCATGGGAGAAACACATCCTCTTCAAAATAGTGGCGGTGACCCTCGTGATGCCATTCGATTTGGGCCTGCCAGCGACCGTGGGGAATGGATTCGTAGGCGATCACGGAGGGGACGATGTCCCGCAGGGCGTAGCGGCGGTCCTCGCGGGCGTCCGCGGGCCGATACAGGGTGAGCACGGCGTCGCGGGCTTCCATGGGCATGTACACGATCAGGCGGTGTTGGGCTTCGTCGATTTCCATGCGGGGCGGATCGGGCAGGGCCCGGGTGCGGGCCAGGGCCATCATGCGCTCGTCATGGGCCACGCCGCGGTCATAATAGTCGTCGGCCACGAGATCGAAACGCACTTTCCGGGCCATGAACGCGAAGATCACGCAGAGGCAGACGAAAAACAGATAATAGGAAATGATGCCCACGGGCCAGACGGGCCAGCGGCGGAAAGGATTCCGACTGGTTTTGTCGGATGTTGCGGCGGTGGCGAGGGGGAGGGGGGTGTCGCTCATGGGGCTATCGTCTCCTGGCCGCGCTCTCGGGCGCCATGAATGAGGTTTTGACGTGGTCCATGATCCGTCCCTTCACCTTCAGGCCGATGTCCATGGACGTTTCCCGTCCGGTGATGTCTTCGGGGTCGAGCAAAACCACCAGCAGGATCTGGGTGGTCTCCTCCGGGGGCAGGATGAGACGCTGGTCGCGGTAGACGAGTTCTCCTTTGGGGGAAATCAGGGTGAGGGGGCCTTCGAGTTCGGCCCCGGTTTTGTTTAGGAAGCTGGCTTCGAAGGTGTTGCCGATGCGTCCGTCCGGTTGCACCTGATACATGCTGCCGCGCATGCGCAACAGATCCATGTTCACGTGTTGCCGGGTGGCCATCAGGGCGACCAGCACGGTGAGGAGCACGCCGAGCAGCGCACAGTAGGCTTTGATGCGGGGGGTGATTTTGAAGCGTTCGCCTTTTTCAATGTTGTCCTGCGAGGCGTGCCGGATGAGGCCGGCGGGGCGTTTGACTTTTTCCATCACGGAATTGCAGGCGTCGATGCAGTTGCAGCAGTTGACGCATTCCATTTGGGTGCCGTTGCGGATGTCGATGCCGGTGGGGCAGACGACCACGCAGAGGCCGCAGTCCACGCAGTCGCCTTTGCCGAGTCCGAGGCGTTCCTCCCAGGTTTCGCCGCGAAGTTTGCGGGCCCGTTTTTCACCGCGTTTGTGATCGTAGGCCACCACGAGGCTGTTTTCGTCGAGGAGCACGGATTGAAAGCGTCCGTAAGGGCAGACGAAGGTGCAGGCCTGTTCGCGGAAGCGGGCGAAAAGGGCGTAAAACATGAACGTGAAGAGCAGCAACGCGAAAAAGCCGCCCGCATGTTGGGTGGGAGGCGAGGTCACCAGTTCGATGAGGGCGTCGCCTCCGATGATATAGCCGAGCAGGAGGTTGGAAATGACGAAGGACATCAGGAAAAAGATCCCGTGCTTGATGCCTTTTTTGGTCATTTTTTCCTGATCCCAGGGTTTGGCGTTGAGGGCTTTTTGCTGGGCGGCGTCCCCTTCGACGGCATATTCGATTTTGCGGAAAACCATTTCCATGAGCACGGTTTGCGGGCAGATCCATCCGCACCAGATCCGTCCGAACACGGCGGTGAACAGCACCAGGGCCACGAAGCCGGCAATCATGGCCAAGGCGAAAATCGGAAAGTCCTGGGGCCAGAACATCACCCCGAAGATGGAGAATTTTCTCTCCAGGATGTTCATCATCAGCAGGGGACGTCCATTGATTTTGATGAAGGGTCCGGCAAAGAGAATGACGAGCAGCACCCAACTGACGTAAGTGCGCAGGGCGAAAAAGTTGGGGGCGTTTTTGGCGGCCCGCTTGCCGGTGGGCGGTTTTCGCGGATACATCCACACGCGCCGACCTTTGTCGTCGACGGTGGGAATGGTATCGCGGAAGGTTGAGTCGGACATGGGTTATTGTACCTGATAACGGGGATCGTCGGAACCGGGGACGAGTTCGCCCTCGGGCGCGCGCGGGGATTCGGGATTGGAGCCGCGGAGGCTGTAGATGTAGCTGGCCACGGCATAACGTTGGTCGGGGGAGAGCTGGTTTTTCCAGGCGGCCATGCCTTTTTCGAGCACCCCCTCGGCGATGACATACATGGTGTCGTCGAATTCGGCGCCGTGTATCCAGTAGGCGTCGGTGAGGTTGGGGCCGATGAAGCCGCGCCCGGTGACATGGTGGCAACTGGCGCAGTTGGCGTTGAAGATTTCCTCGCCCCGGTCGAGAACGGCGGTCTCGAAAGAGGGGGTGCTGTAGTCGATCTCCTCGGTCTCCCGCGCCTGCCGGTCGGCGAGACGGGCTTCGGCGCGGGCGACTTCGGCCTCATAGCGGGCATGTTGCCCCTTGCCGAGCCCGAGCACGTGGTAAAAGGTCATGTAGAGAAAGGCGATGGCGATGGTGATGTAAAAGAGCAGGAGCCACCAGCGGGGGAGCTGGTTGTCGAGTTCCTGAATGCCGTCGGCTTCGTGGACTACGGTGTCGTCGTGTTCAGCCATGGGAATGGGTTCCTTCCGGTGCGGGGCGAATGGGGGTGGGCGTGTCTCCGTCGTCCAGGGGCATGGCGGCCATTTCTTCGGCTTCGCTCTTGCGCATCCGGAGCACCCAGAGAAACATGGTGATGAAAAACAGCACGAAAATCACCAGCGAAATCACCGGATACAGCCCGATGCCTTCGATGGCGCGCAGGGTTTCCTTGTGCATTAGAATTCCTCCTCGAAGGGGACTTCCTTGAGGGCGTCGGTCCCCAGGCGTTGCAGATAGGCGATCAGGGCGATGATTTCACGGTCGGCGTGAATATCGTCCAGCCGGTCCGGGACTTGCTCGCGCAGACTGTCGGCGATTTTCTCGGCCTGCTGGTCCAGGCGGGTGAGGGCGATGTCCTCGAAAAAGTCGGGGTAGGGCACGCCCAGCTTGCGCATGACTTTGATTTTGTTTTGCGTATGCTTGGTGTTGAGGCGGTTTTGCAGGAGCCAGGGGTATCTCGGCATGATGGATCCGGGGGAGGTGGACTGGGGGTTCTCCATGTGCTTGAAGTGCCAGGCGTTGTTCCGGCCCATGGCCCCTTCGCGCGCCAAATCGGGGCCGGTGCGCTTGGACCCCCACAGGAAGGGATGGTCGTACACGAATTCCCCGGCTTTGCTGTATTCCCCATAGCGCATGGTTTCCGAACGGAAGGGGCGGATCATTTGCGAATGGCAGCTCACGCAGCCCTCGCGAATGTAAATGTCGCGGCCCTCCAACTCCAGGGGCGTGTATGGCATCACCGTGGCGATGGTGGGCACGTTGCTTTTCACCAGGTAGAGGGGGATGATTTCCACGAGGCCGCCGATGAGAATCGCGATCGTGGTGAGGACGGCGAAGGTCAGGGGCAGGCGCTCCAGCCAGCGGTGCTTGTAGGTGTCGTGGCCGTCGTCAATGGGCTGTGTTTTCAGGGGCGGCGCCGAGGCTTCGGTTTCGGCCTCGAAACTGCCCTGCTTGCAGGTCATCCACAGGTTGTAGGACATCAGTCCCGCGCCGCCGAGGAAAAGCGTGCCCCCGATGGCGCGCATGGCGTAGAAAGGGATGATCTTGGTGACGGTGCTGAGGAAGTTGTGGTGGGTCAGCAGGCCGTATTCATTGAATTCTTTCCACATCAGGCTTTGGGTGATGCCGGCCCAGTAGAGGGGCAGCACGTAAAACAGAATGCCGGTGAGCCCGATCCAAAAGTGAATGTTGGCCCACTTTTTGTTGTAGATTTCGGTGCGGTACAGCACCGGGATGAGCCAATACAGGATCCCGAAGGTCATGAAGCCGTTCCATCCGAGGGCGCCGGTGTGTACGTGGGCAATGGTCCAGTCGGTGTAGTGGGAAAGGGCGTTGACGGATTTGATGGAGAGGAGCGGGCCTTCCAGGGTGGCCATGCCGTAGGCGGTGATGCCGACGACGAGGAATTTGAGCACCGGATCTTCGCGGACTTTGTCCCAGGCGCCGCGCAGGGTCAGCAACCCGTTGAGCATTCCCCCCCAGCTCGGGGCGATGAGCATGAGGGAAAAGACCATGCCGAGGCTTTGGGCCCAGTCGGGAAGGGCGGTGTACAACAGATGGTGGGGCCCCGCCCAAATGTAGATGAAAATCAGCGACCAGAAGTGTACGATGGAGAGGCGGTAGCTGAAAATCGGACGGTTTGCGGCTTTGGGCAGGTAGTAATACATCAGGCCCAGATACGGCGTGGTCAGGAAAAAGGCCACCGCGTTGTGCCCGTACCACCATTGCACCAACGCGTCCTGGACTCCGGCGTAGATGGAATAGCTTTTCATGGCGCTCACGGGGATGGCCAGGGAGTTGAAGATGTGCAGGACCGCCACCGTCAGGATGGTGGCGATGTAGAACCACAGGGCCACGTACATGTGCCGCTCACGGCGCTTCCAGAGGGTGCCGAAAAAGTTGATGGCAAAGACCACCCACACCGCCGTGATGAGGATGTCGATGGGCCATTCCAGCTCCGCGTATTCCTTGGAGGAGGTAAAGCCCATGGGCAGCGACAGGGCCGCGCAGACGATGATTCCCTGCCATCCCCAGAAATGGGCCCAACTCAGGCGGTCGCTGAACATGCGGGCCTTGCAGAGCCGTTGGGTGGAATGGTACACCCCCATGAAAATGGCGTTGCCCACGAAGGCGAAAATCACCGCGTTGGTGTGCAGCGGACGCAACCGGCCGAAGGTCAGGTACGGCCCCATGTTCAGGGCGGGCAGGAAAATTTGCAGGGCAATGAGCACGCCCGCCAACATGCCCACCAGGCCCCAAACGGCGGTGGAAATGGCGAATGCGCGCACAATGCGGTTGTCATAACGAAAGGTTTCCACGTTGCTCATGCGGTGGGGTCCTCCGGGTTTTCGGGGTTGGGGGAATCTTTGGAATTTTGAACAGCTTTGGATGCTTTGGACGCGGGGGGATCGTCGTCATTCAACATGCGAATGGCGGGGGTCACCTGATCGTCATATTGGCCACCGTGGACGGACCAGAGAAAGGCGACCAAAAAGAAAAGGGCGATGCACAGGCTGATGCCCAGGAGCATGATGAGGATGCTCATGACTTGACCTCCGCGGGTTCGGGGAGTCCGATGCCGGCTTTCGCGGCCATCATGCGGGTGCCGAAAACGCTGATCATGATGACGCTGACGGAGCTGATGGGCATGAGGATGGCGGCGATTAGGGGCGAAAGGTGTCCGCTCGCGGCCACGGAAATGCCAATGACGTTGTATAGCAGGGAAACCGCGAAACAGGCCATGACCACGCGGGTGGTGAGGCGGCTGAACGCGAGAAAGGCGGGCAGGTTGCGCAGTTGGTCGGCGTCGAGAATGGCGTCGCAGGCGGGGCTGAAGGCCTGGATGTCTTCGGTGACGGCCACGCCGACATCACTGTGGCGCAGGGCGCCGGCGTCATTGAGCCCGTCGCCCACCATCATCACCCCGCGTCCGTCCGTGCGCAAGGTGTCGATGGCGGCGAGCTTGTCGGAGGGGGAAAGATTGGCGCGGGCGTCTTTGGCGCCGGGAAACCATTCGCGCAGCTTGGCAAGCCCCTCGGCGCGGTCTCCGGTGAGGACGCTGAGGTCATACTGCCCACCCAGCGCGGGCAGGGCGGTGGCCATGCCTTCGCGGGGGACGTCCTCAAAGCGGAAACGTCCAAGTATCCGGCCATCCACCGCCAGCCAAGTCTCCGTTTGCGGGTCGGCGGCGCCGTCCTCCGAGGCTGGCGGGGATTCCTGAAGATTTTCCCGACGCAACCAGGTTTTGGATCCCATGCGCAGGTGACGGTCTTGAAACCAGGCTTCGATTCCTTTGCCTTCGTGTTCCTTTATGCCATGGACTTGGGAAGAATTATCCGTCGATATTGCCCCCGTTGCCCCTGCCGATGCGGAGATCGGCGCTCCCTTATTCCACGGAATTTCTTCTAAGGGGGTGGAATTTTTGGGCAACGTGACCGCCAGGGCGCGGCTGAGGGGGTGGGTGGAGCTGCGGGCCATCTCGCCGAAGGCGCTCGCGAGTTCGTGGTCCAAGGCCCGGCCTTCCCATTGGACCTCCCCGAGTCCGCCCCGGGTCAGGGTGCCGGTTTTGTCGAAAGCCAAATGCCGCACCCGGGCCATGCCTTCCACCACATAGCCGTTTTTGAGGTAAAACCGGTGTTTGCGCAGGATCCGCAAGGCGGTGCCAAACGCGAAGGGCGCGGAAAGCGCCAGGGCACAGGGGCAGGCGACGATGAGGATGGACGCGAAGACCCGCACCGCGTGACCCGTGTGCATGCCCGCGTGGGCCAGGCCGGCGAGCAGGGCGATCACCAAAAGGGTCAAGGTGAACACCCGGCTGACTTTCCCGGTCATGCGGTCGAATTTCCGCTCGTGTTCCTTGCGGAAGGTTTTGTGGTTCCAGAGGGAGGTGAGATAGCTCTGACTCACATCCTTGATCACCTCGATTTCCACGGGGGCGCCGTGATGACGTCCGCCCGCGTAGAGGGTCTCTCCGACCAACTTTTCATCGGGCCGGGATTCTCCGGTGACAAAGCTGTAATCGATCAGGGCCGGACCCTTCATGAGAATGGCGTCGGCGGGAATGAGTTCGCCGTTGCGGATGAAGAGGCGGTCTCCGGTGCGCAGCCGGTCCAGCGAGACCGTGTGTCGGGTGCCGTCGGGGTTGACGCGCATGGCGGCAATGGGGAAATACGAGGTGTAGTCGCGATCAAAGGAGAGGGCGTCGAACGTGCGGCGCTGGAAACTTTTTCCGATGAGCAGAAAAAACACCAAACCGGCCATGGAATCCAGATAGCCCTCGCCCGTGCCACGGAGAATGTCGGCCACGCTCTGCAGGAAGAGGGCGGTGATGCCGAGGGCGATGGGCACGTCGATGCTGAGTTCGCCCTGCTTGAGCCCCAGCCAGGCGGAGCGGAAATAATCCCGGGCGCTGAAGACGAGCACGGGAATGGAGAGGGCCAGGCTGATGCCGGCGAACACCGGCGGCAAGCCGGTGGCGTCCGTGGCCGTGAGTCCGAGATAGCGGGGAAAGGAGAGCAGCATGATGTTGCCGAAGGCAAAACCGGCCACGCCCAACTGCATCATGAACACCCGCCGGCCCGCGTCCGGGGGCTTGCGGTTCAAGTCGTCCATTTTGAATTCGGGGGCGTACCCGATTTTCCGCAGGAGACCGGCCAGCTCCACGAGGGTGATTTTTTCCTCCTCAAAAGGAATCATCACGGTTTTGCGGGTGAAGTTCACCTCGGGTTGGCCAATGCCGTCGTGCAGCTTGTAAAGCCGTTCCAACAGCCAGACACAGGCCACGCAATGGATGCCGGGAATGGAAAAGGTCACCCGGCTGATGCGTCCGTCGGTGAAATCGAGCAGGCGGCGTTTGACCTCGGGATCGGCGAGAAAATCGTAGAGGCCCTCTTCGCCATCGTCCGTTGGACGGGGGCCGGGATGGTTCTCGATGTCGTAAAAGCGGTCCAGATTGTTGCTTTGCAGAATGCCGTACACCATGGCGCACCCCCGGCAGCAGAACGGACGGTTGTCTTCCATCACCGCTCCCTGCGCACACAGCGTGCCACAGTGTACACAGGGTGTACCGTGGAGCTTGAGGTCTGGTTGATTTTCGGCAACGGTGGGCATGGGGAGGACAAAAGCGAAAGGTTTAATTGGATATAAGATATCCGATATAGGCTTTGCAAGCTTTTCGTTCTGCAAAAAGCCAAAAATCATTCGGGGAGCCGGATGAAGGCCGTAGATCGGCAGTCCCTTGCCGATACCCCCCACCCGCCAAATTTCTGTTCAAAGCAAAAACCGCTGACGCGATTCGCCGCAACATCCCGACCGACCCCCTCTACATCTCTCCTCCTCTCTCTCCCAATTTCCCAATTTCCCAATTTCAAAATTTCCCTCCTATTCCGCCCCCTCCACCCAAATCGTGCCGTCAAAGCGGATGTTCCGTTCCCCCAGTGTGAGCCGATTGTTCTCCCAAAGGGGCGTGTGGACGGATTCGCCGTCCGGGGTCAATTGAATCACGGTCACCAGGGTCAGGGTTTCACGCTGCGCCCGTAAATCGGCATGCGTCAGCTCATCGTCAAAATTGAGCAGAAGATCGGACACCTGACCTTCGAGCAACATGCGGCGGTCATCGTCACGAAAGCGTTTGTCGGGCGCGGTTTGGGGGTCCAGGACAAACAAAACGCGGCCCCGGGTGCCTTCGCGGTTGCTCGCACGGCGGTTCAGGGTCAGCGGACGGGGGGCAAAGAGATGAAAGGTGAGGGCATGATCCTGTTGGGAATGGGTCAAACGGGCTTCCTCCGGCAGCCATTCGGCATGGGGCAGTCCGCCGTTCAGGTAAAACTGAATGTGTTTTTCCTCGTCCAGGCCCACGTCTCGGAAGGTGTCGGCGATCAGGAGGATGGGACTCGGACCGTCCAGGTCGGCCCACACGGACCGGTCGATATCCGGGGTGCGGAGGGCGAGGGCGGGGGTACGGCTGCCGCCGGGATCGGCGTGGAGGGGTTGGGCCGGTCCGGGGGCCTCTCGGCCGGAGATGCGGGGGATGGCGGCCCAGTCCTCGCTGGCGCGTTCGTGTCCGGGGGCGTT
>PXAS01000236.1 GCA_003565815.1 PVC group bacterium | reverse complement strand
GGACAACGGATGGAAGAGAGGAAGGGAGACCAACGGATGGCTTCGCCGGACAACGGATGGAAGAGAGGAAGGGAGACCAACGGATGGCTTCGCCGGACAAAGGATGGAAGTGAGGACAAAAGTCTCAAAATAAGACGCTTTCTGCTGCAATTCACCTTTTGGACTGTTTTTTAGAATTCCTCCAATCGAGTTATGGTGAGCCACGCATCCATCTGGGAACTTTCCATCATGCAAAACATCGGCAAGATCGACCTTCCCGCGGGTTACTTCCAACAACTCCCCTCTCTGGGGTATGAGATGCTTTCCATGCAAGAGGAACACTGTGCAGCCTATCGTCCCCTTCCCTTAATCCATCGGAATCCATTCGACCGAATGCTGGTTTCGCAGGCACAAGTTGATGATTTGACACTTTTATCCCAAGACCCGGAGATCCGGAAATACAAGGTCAAAACCCTCTGGTAGGGCTCCAAGGGGAATATGGGAAACGTAGAGAGAAAAGGGGTGAGCAATTATTTAATCATTTGCCTGAATCACGGCTTCCCGCTGAAGGGCGCGAAAGGACTCGTCCTCCAGCCAAGGGGCAAAACCGGGATGGTCAAAATACCGTTCCGCCTGGCGGGCGTCCCCCAAAACCAAGTCATCCATCCAGTCGTACAGCGCATCTCCATCGCCTTGTTGCAAAAGAATTGCGGTAAGCCTTCGGGCAGCGTCGGGATGCCAAGGCTCCCTTGCCAAGGCGGCCCGGCAGGCCCGTTCCGCGGCATGCAAGTCTCCCTCGGCTTCTCGGACCACGGCGCGCCGCACCCATTCCGCGGCGGTTTGCGGATCCTCCACGTCTTCACCGGACTCCGAGAAATATTCGTTGAGATACAATCCCACCATGACCAGCATGGCCAGAACCAGCCAAACCGCGGCCCATTTGGATGGTTGGGGGGCAGAATCCAAGGTATGGGAAGAACCTGTTTCATTTTGTGGTGGATTTATCACAATCCCAGTCTTACTATGAATGGATAAGTATGTTCAAGATTTCCCCACTGAAATTTTTTTCTCTCGGACTGGATGAAGTGCTGATTGCCGGCGCCGCCGCCTTCTTCAAGTTGGCTTGGACGGGCATCCCCATTGGCGCGGGCAACCAGGCCTTGCAGATTGTCTTCGTGGAACATCTCCGAAACCCGGCCATGTTCCAGGGAGACGCTTTGCTCGAAACCCTCCCTTTTTTCACGACTTGGTTTTTTCACGTTTTCGCATGGTTGCTTCCCGCGAACGCTCCCTTGGCGCCCGTGCTTGTGGTCGCCCATTTTGTGACCACTTGGCTGACGTTCTTGGGCTTCGCGGCCTTGATGCGGGGGTTTTGGCCGGAGGAAAAACGCCCGCTGACCCCATTGATTCCTTTGGTTGCGGGGTCGCTGTCCGGATTGGGGGAGTCTCCGCTCACCCCGCTCGCCTTCAGTCATACCAGTTTCGCCTTCGCCTTGTCCCTGATTGTCCTCAACTGCCTTTTGCGCCGCCGCGTGATCCCCGCCATCGCCTTGATCGGACTCATGGCCAACATCCATTTGCTCACCGCCGCCTATACCGCCTGCCTCGCGGGCATGTGGGGCCTTTTCCATTTGCGGGAACTCCCATGGAAACGGGTGTTTCTCGGGGCGCTGGCCGGTATCCTGCTCGCCTTGCCGGTCTTGCCTTTGCTCTTGCGTTCCCCGGGAGAATTTGATGCCGTTTGGCTGAATTTGCTGGAAGTTCGTTCGGCCCATCACGCTTTCCCCTCCACATGGTGGGCCTCTGGTGATTACACGATTCCGCGTTTTCTGCTCTGGATGGGGGCAGGCGCGTTGGCATGGAGCGTCGTCGGCGAGCGGAACAAAGCCTTGGCAGCCTGGAGCCTTGGCCCTTTTTTCCTCATGATCCTGGGCACGGCGGGTTCCGAATTCGTCCCGGTCCCGCTTCTCCTGCGAGCCCAATTGTTTCGGTCCTCGATCTTTCTGATGGTTCTTGCCCTTTGTCTTACCGCAAGGTTGGTCAACCGCCTTTTTTCTCCGCCCCCCGAAGTATCCGCGGGGCTCCGCTGGATGGGTCCACCCGTCGCCTTGGCCACGGCAGCGATTCTCTGGCTACCCGCGTTCACATCTTTGATTGCCCCCTTTCTTTTGTTGGCCGCGTGGACCGCCAAAGGCTTCCGAAAACTCACTGGCGGCGCCGCCCTGGTCGTCGGACTCGCTTTGATCGTCTCCACGCTCGCGGATTTGCAGTTGCACACCGCGTTCTGGACGCCGGGCACGGGACGTTTTCCGCATGAGGCGATTCTGTTGGGTCTCGCCGCCCTTTTCATCGCCGCACTCTTTCCATTGCGCCGCTGGCGCTGGGCCCATCTCCCCGCTCTGTCATTGGCCGTTTTTCTCGCCGCCTGGTGCCATCAAATTTTCCCGCGAAATGCCCCGCAAAGCGATGCCTGGAGCGAAATCCAGGCATTGGCCCGCGAACAAACCCCGCCGGACGCCATTTTTCTCACGCCTCCACGCCAAAGCGGATTCCGGATTGGATCGCAACGCGCCATCATTGGCGAATGGCGCGACGGAACTCAGCAATTTTTCGACCCGAAATTCGCCATCGAATGGGACCTGCGCATGCAAGCGCTATCACCGGATCGCACCCGGCAGTTCCGCGCGGAAGATTGGATACGGCTTGCCGAAGAGCAAGGCGCCGATTTTCTGCTGCTTCCGCGGGACCACCATTTGCCGCTCGTCGAAATCGCGGGAAATGATCAATGGATGATTTGCCGACCGGAAT
>PXAS01000275.1 GCA_003565815.1 PVC group bacterium | reverse complement strand
GTAAGGGTCATGCGCAAGCTGTCAGTCCTACCCCTTGCTTCTGTCCGCTGCAGGACAATGTTCTTTTCTTCGGCATCCTTGATGATTTCCTCATAGAGCGACATGGCCGCGTCATAATCTCCGGCGATAAAAAGTTCATCTGCCTTGATTCGCTTCTCCATTTCCGCAAGCTCGGCATCCTTCATTGCGAGTAGCTCTCCCATACCCCGAACATCATTGCGCAGGTTCTCGGCCCTGTCTTGTTGGTGCCAGGCATAAGCCGAAAGCAGGACCACAGCTGTTGTAAGCCCTGCAGAAATGACCAATAATAATTTCCTTTTCATATCACTCCGAGTTATTAATCCGACAGCCTGATCGAAGGCACCTGCTTGGCTTCACTTCTGAAATCGAGGTTGATGTATGCATTGATCCTCACCACCCAGCGCTGACGGTAAATACTTCCGTCACTGAGTGCCTGCCCTGTAGTATACATGATTCCCGCGGTATAGGTGACCCTCGGGCTTTGGATGTAACCGAAAGAGGGATACAACCTCAAATCCTCAAAAGGACTATCAATCACAGGCTTGCCACTGTGCA
Organism: PVC group bacterium; assembly: GCA_003565815.1. GTDB lineage: Bacteria > Verrucomicrobiota > Kiritimatiellia > SS1-B-03-39 > UBA6053 > PXAS01. The sequence continues at coordinate 2,211 of PXAS01000275.1, read as the reverse complement.
TCAGGATCTCAACATCCGGGTTGAAGAAGATGGTTCCCGGCTCGAGCCGCATGCTGTTGAGGGGTATTTTCATAAAAAACTTGTAGCGCCAACGGTCGCGGTAGATCCAATCGCTGTCTACATCATTGTTTCTGCTCCAACGGTGCTCAATACGCACCCGGTGGTACATTTGAAAACGGGGCCAGGGCACCACCCAAAGGTATTCGTGCCAAAACCGGGGTTCGGGAACTACATATTCAAGATCGTCGTCGCCGGGGTTGGGTGTGAAATCCAAACGCAACACTACCCCCGCCGAAATATTAAAGGTAGGAGAAACCAAGTAATTAATGGCGTGCCTGTTGTAAATTTGGTTCATTCTTCCTACCCACGGTACCCCGTCGTGGTCACCCCTGCGGTAGTGAAACTCTGCCCGCCAAAACCACTTCTCACCCAAGCGAAACTGATTGTACGAACCCAACCACAAAAGCGAGCGCAAGTCTTGAAATTCGCGCTGACGCGGTGCATCTTGCGAATGTGCTGCCGACGCAACCATCAGCAGTAAAACTATTAAAACAGGTACTTTCACCCTCATTCTCACCATCAATCTTTGAAAGTTAAACGGAAGTCCAATATCTCCGCAGCCTCGGTCGGATCATCTGCCCTCTTTATTTGCCGTTGTTCTCGCTTGGTATCTTTATTCAAGACTCCGTTCATTCCATCGAACAGCGTGGAGAAATTCTGCTTGATTTCGCCTGCGTTTTCACAATTTAATTGCTTGACATTCCTGTATAAACCGGGAAGCAATACTTTTTCAAACGACTTGAAAATCGTCGGCTTCATGGTTTCTTCCATATAGGTGTAGGTATAAGGGTTAAACACCTGCCGCTTGTAGGCATCGCGGGTAGCATAATAATTTTGAAGAGAGCTCTCCAGAACCAGGATCAGGTTCTCCGTCCTTTCCATGCAATCCAAAATTTCTTCCACCACATGCATCCGCTTTGAGGAAGACTCAATGGATGCATAATCTGCAATTTTAGATTTTAAGAAGTCGTTCATCTCTTTGCTGAGCTTAAAGCCCGCGAGTTGATCCAACTCTTCGGTCAACACCGAGTCAGCCAATGCCTGTAGCTCTTCAAAACGCTCGAAAAGCTCCCCTTCTTTACCGGTGAGCTCTTCTTCCTTTCGGATTTCAAAAATGAAAAGCTCCAAGCTGTCATTGATCAGCTCAATCTCGCTGATCAATCCTTCAGCCAGATTTCGCAACCGCCTGACGGGATCTTCTTCAGGCTGATCTTCAAAGGCCTGAAACTGATATTCCACCGTAACGGTAGAGTCCTCCACTTCGGCTTCACCCTTAATCTCAGGCACAAAATTTATCCTGGCACCGATATAAGCGTCTCGGTCTATGTATTCCAAAACACCTTTATCGAACAACCTGAGGGCCTCGTGTATCGGAGTCAAATACCTCTCGTCGATCAAGTGTACAACACCCATGTACCAAGACACTTCCGGTGTAGAAATTCGCGCCAAACTGATTTGAGGATCCCGTTCGATCAGGTCAATTAAATCTCGAACAGATGCAGCGGCCTCCTTGGTCTTCTCCAAGTGCCTGCGCTCTTGTCTGCTGAGCGGAAACTTAAAGACCTCCGTCATCACAGGCAGCGATACCGACTTGCCGGCCGCAACAAAGAGCAAACTGTCGGAAGACAATATTAAATCGACCGTTTCTGAATAAAACTCCTCAAACCCGTGCTCAAAATGTGATTGGTTGAAAATCTCTTCATTCTTGATTGAAGCAGTGAGGCGAACGATCTCAAAAAACTTGGGTGAAATTTCGATAAACTCGGACTCCCCATCCGTTAAGGTATCCCTGAAAATTCGGTAATTGACCTCGCCCTCGTCCTGTATGACCACCTTATCAGTCAGCCGGGCATCTGAGAATTTCCACTTTTGAACCAACTCATTATCCGCCGACTCTTCGCCTTTCTTAAAAAACTCCCATGTGCCCGAAGCGCGCTCTTTGGATCCGATCGAACCTTTGAGTATACGTTCTTTATTCTCGAATTTGAGAGATCCGAAGAGCAGGTCTTTTTCGAATTCTATCTCCGCCTTAAGCAACGTATCCTTCACACGGGAAGCCTCAACTTCCCACTCAAAAATTTTCCAAGTCCCGGTCCTGAGGCCTCGGTCAAACCGGGCTGAGGTTTGCAGTTCGATTCCCTCAACTTCCTT
>PXAS01000204.1 GCA_003565815.1 PVC group bacterium | reverse complement strand
CCTTGAAGCGCAGGTCAACGCAGGCATGCAACAAACTCGAATATTTCCGGGTGCTGACCTCGGTGGTCTCCACCTCCATCTCATCATTACGAATAACATAAAACTGTTCGCTCTCGTTCAACTTAGGCTCAAACGGTACATCCTCGTCTGGAGTGCAGTGTTGGATAACCTTTCCCTCCCCATCGACAATCGGCACAATCTGGTTGTCTTTGCTGAATGCCAGTATCCGGACAAAATGCCATCCTTCTTCCCAATCGAATGACTGGATGCGTGTAAACGTGATGGAGCGATCCGTTTTCCCTCCGACCCATGCTTTTTTCCGTTTCGTGATTCCCACAGGTATACCTGTCTCACAGGAGACAACTTGGAATTTGAAGTGATCGATGGCCGGCACCTTGTCAGGGTGTGGCTCGGTTTCAAAACAAACCTTGAATTGCTTTTGTCCTCCACTCCCCAGAACCAGAACTTTCTGATTTACCAAACTACCCAGTGGGCCTGCTTGCGCAGCGTCCTCTTTCAAATCTTCAATCCCAATGTCCGTCACCCGGACGCAAATCTTCACTGCGAAATCATTCCCATCTTCAAAACGCCATTTGTCAAATGACAAACCCCATAATCGGGTTTCTAGGGCGATGGGTGCGGTCCAATGGCAGGGGTTGTCGAGACCTTCCCGGATAAAATAGTCCCCCAGTTGGCGGATGAGTTGTTTCTGCTCAGGGCTTCCTGACGAAAGGCCAAGTTCCAAAACCTTTCCTCGTTCCGTTCGTGCCGAGTGGGTAAGGCGGGCCACACACTCCAGGTTTTTTCCAAGACGGCCGGTTGCCTCGTCAAGTTCATCCAGCAAGTGAAAGTCCGGCACCAGTCCAAGCTCATACAAAGCGGCCCCAACCACTTCCGGTTCATAACCGTTTTTCCGGATCGTAAGTAAAAAGCGGACTTGGTTCAGCATGTCCGCCCATTGCCAATGGCGTTGCCCAAGGATTTTGATCAATTCAAGGATCACATCCCTGTGGGCTTCTGGCAAACAAAGAAAAGTTTTAGCAAAAAGGTCCTTGTACACATCCCTGACCTCCACAGTCTCAAAAGTCGCCTCGCCGAACGAGTCCTCCGCGGAGGCTTTTAAATCTACGGGAACAAACACCAGTAACGGAGCGCGTTGTTGGCCATCGGACAAGGGATTGCGTAACTCAACAAGTTTCGTGCTGGTGACGAGTAAAGGGTCACCGTTCGCAGCCTTTTCCGCTAAAATATGAATTTGGGCCTTGTCCCCCACCAGAGACGCAAGGCCTTCGGCAACCTTCCGCATCAGGGAACCCGATAAATCGGATACGCGCATGCAATGCCCGGGAGCGCGGCCCTGCAACAGTCCGAGCAGCTTCTCCTGCAGTACCTTCCCCAACGCGCTGTCCAATTCCTCGGAGGTAAGCGCCACCAATCCTTGCTGTTTCCTGGAATCCGATGTGTTCATGCGTTGATCCTGTACCGGGGCGATACGTTTTGGGTGATGTATGCGTCGGACAAATCCCGGAAAAAGCCGATGTCACGCAGTTTGTTTTTGAAAGCTTCACGGTTGCACCGCAAAGCCTCATTGTCCCGGATACTCGGTTCCCCAAATCCATCCCCCTTGGGTAGACGGTCGATATAGAGTCCATACCGCTCACGAAGAAATGAAAGCAATTCATCCACGCGTATCTCCCTGGTTTGGAATTTCCCGTCCTGCACATCCAAAACCGCTAGTTGAAGCAGTACTTCCAGTAAACGGGTATCGAACACAAATCGACGGGCGGATCCTCGGGCCCGCGTCTGGGCGATCAATGCGCCAGGCCGGTTTTTAAGCAGGCTGGAGTCCAGGAAATTGGTGATGAATTTTCTGTGGTAATCACCACGCACAACGGAGAGGCATTCGATGTAGGTTTCCATGGGATCGAGCCTAAGATCAAACACAGCCTGCAATTCGGGATCAAGGTCGTCGTCCTCTCCGGCGTTCTCAACAATGTTTTGGATACGGGTTTGGAAAAAATTCTGCCGGTCATCTTTGTACCCGTCACCAAGAAGACTCAATACTTCCCGGAGACTCAACTCCTGTCGGTTCCCACCGGGTGGCTTTCCAGTTTTCTGAAGATACTCACCCATTTCGTAAAGTTTCCGCGCCAAAAAGACCGATTTGATGTAATTTGGGATTCTTCGGTAATGTGTGTCCGCGCTCCGTTTGGCCAGTTCCGCAGTCCATGCGTCCGGTTGTCCCACCACATCCAGAAACAGACCAATCGTGTGGGGACAATCTGCAAAAGGAACACCTACAAACGGTTTCACGGGACACCGCCCAACCTCACAGATGGGTTCGATGCCTTTTTTCTCAATCAAACGGGGGAGTAGTTTGAGCAGGCGAAGATGATAAAGACCAAGGTGAAAGGCCAAAAGGATTTTGAGGTAATCCACCATCACCGTGCGGGGGATCACATCCTTGTAACGCATGAGGCGAATCAAATCATTCGCCAGAATGTCTGCGGAACCAATGCATACCGGACGGTGTGCCTTCCGGGAGTCCTTCTGAGGGACATCTTCCCGAACGGCCTCGTTATTCAGGGTATTCAAGAGAGCCTGCGCCTCGACATCCACTGATCGGTCAAAATCCAGTTTCCCTGTCGCAGGGTCCACCCCACGGAAAAAATACTGCTTCAACTGCTTCAGTGCCTCAATTCCCGCCCCATTTCGAGCGTGAACCAACAGCTCATAAATCATTGGGGCAGCGCCATAATCCCGGCAATGCTTGGTGTTTCGAAACCGG
>PXAS01000267.1 GCA_003565815.1 PVC group bacterium | reverse complement strand
TCTCCGGCGCGCAACCGCCCGAGGTGCTGGGCGATGCGATGAACAGGGCCGCGCAAAAATAGGCCGATTCCGGGTCACGAATCTCGTCGATTTCGAAGAAAAAATCTTGGGTGCCCTGGTTTCCCTCCTGGTGTCCTGGTTTTCCTCCTCTTTGACCCGTTCGAGGCGGCGGAAGGCGATCTCGGCCTGGGGAATGTAAACCCTGGTTTTTCATTTAGCGCCTGTTCTGCTAGACTCCAACCAGATGGACATATACTCTTCAGGTGAAAACATATATACCACCAGCCTAGGCGCCCGACTGAAGGTGACCAGGACCAGTCCTTCAGCAGGGAAATTCCAGAATGATCAAATCCGCTTCACGCCCCATCTTTCACCTATTGCTCCTGGCGCTCTTTTGTCTGGCCGCAGCACCGGTTCTGGCCGCCGAGCTGCAACTGATCGACGGTGAATACCGTTACTACGAAAATGGCGAGCTGGTGAGCCACCAGACCCACTTGCGCGCCCTGCCCGACGGCGAGCAGACTGCTATTACGATGGCTGTTGCAGCTGCGGAACCCACTGAAGCCAATCCGGAGAGAATTTCCTGGGCAACCGCCCAGGCCCTCCGAATATTCGAAATCCAGCCAGATCCCGGCACCGATGAAAAGATCGGCGACCCGGTCTGTGTCGTCAGTTCCTTTCAAAGTGAAGTGAGCACCGAGATCGTAGGCGCGATAAATGCAGCCAGCGCGTCGGCGGGTGGCTGGGACGGCACGGCCGAGTCAGATGCCGACGAGAACATCCCGTCCGCCTCGGCGACCACTTCGGCACCGGATGCTACTATTTCAGTCGATCCCCTGAGCGGTGACCTGTTCATCGAGAATGAATTCGCATCGATCACCGTGTCTGGCGATGATGCGGACAACAGCACCGGAGACCATCAATTCATCGCCTTGATCGGCGATTCCATTCGCCTTCGGGTTGGCAGCTACGCCGCTTCAGCAGCCGTTTATCCCGACAGCGCCGTCGCTTCCGCCGCCAGCCAGATGGGGGCCGAACTCCAGATCAATGTACTTGATTGCCAGCTGAGCCTGACCGCATTGGTTGACACCGGTGAGGGTTCGATCCAGGCGGACCCGGACCAGGGCAGTTACCAGTTCGGTGATGAAGTCCAGCTCACCGCCACCCCTGAAGAGGGCTGGAGTTTTGTCGGCTGGAGCGGCGATGCCGCGGGCACGGACAACCCCCTGCAGCTGACCATCGCCAACAATACCGAGGTTTTCGCGAGTTTCGAGATCAACACCTACACCGTCACCGCCGAAGTCGGCAGCGGCAATGGCCAGATCACCCCAGCTACTCAGGATGTCGACCATGGCGCCACTGCCAGCTTCACCATCACGCCTGATCCCAGCTGGTCAGTGACCTCGGTCACTGGCGACAACTGCACGCCCGAACTCGATGGCGATGATCAATGGGTCGCACCGAACATTACCGGCGCCTGTACCGTCACAGCCAACTTCGAGATCAACACCTATACCATCGGCGGCACCCTGAGCGGTCTGGCCGCGGGCAACAGCGTGACCTTGCAGAACAACAACAGTGATGACCTGACGCTCACCGTCAACGGCGAGTTCACTTTCAGCACGGCCCTGGCCGACCTGAGTGACTACGAGGTCACCGTCCTGACCCAACCCGGCAATCCGAGCCAGACCTGCACGGTGGCCAATGCCACCGGCACCCTGGCCGGTGCCGATGTCGCCAATGTCGAGGTCACCTGCAGCACCGATACCTTTACCGTCGGCGGCACGGTCAGTGGTTTGGAAGGCGAAGCCCTGGTCTTGCAGAACAACGGTGGTGATGACCTTGCCATCAATGCCGATGGCGACTTCACCTTCACCACGCCACTGGCCGACGGCAGCGACTATGAGGTTTCAGTCCTGACCCAACCGACGAACCCGAGTCAGACCTGCGAGATTGCCCGCGGATCGGGCACGCTACAGGGTGACGATGTCACCGACGTGGCCGTAACCTGCGCCACCCCCGCCCTGGGATTTGATCGCGATGTGATCGCCTTTGGCAATCTCGATGCCGAGACTGAAGCGAGCGGTGAGGTCACGCTGACCGCCAACGATGAAGCACCGGTGACCATCAGCGAGATCACAGATCCGGACGAGCCGTTTGCGGTGACCGGCGGCAGTTGCCTGCCTGTGCCGACCACGCTTGAGCCGGGCGAGAACTGCACCATCGAGGTGACCTATGCGCCGGGCACGGAAACCGCGCAACACGAAAGCAGCTTCGAGATCATCAGTGATGCCCCGTCCAGCCCGAACCAGGTGCAGTTGAGTGGCCAGTCATTCAGCGCCATCCCAGTGCCCATCAATCGTTCAGCCACGCTGATCGCACTGGCCTTGTTGCTGCTGATGGCCGGCTGGTGGAGTCGCCATGCGCAGCAAGCGGGTGAGACACGGACGAAAGACCGGTAGCAAGAAGAGCGCCGGTTTCGAGTAGTTTCCTCCTTCTGAAGGAGGGGGAAGCCCCTCATCCTGTCCCACTAAAGCCATGCATTTGTGGTCCGGAGCCGCTGAATTCCCTCCAAATGTGGGGGCGCGGCGCCCCGAGGACCGACATTGCCGTCAAGCGAAGCAGATCGGGCTCTCTCATTTAATGCCTGTCCCGAATAATTGTGTCCCGGCCTTGCCGTGGGTGTCCTGGTTTTTTGTGTGCTGGTTTCTCCGTGTCCTGGTTTTTCTGCTTTGCGTTCCTCGGCCTGGCCTCGGCTGTGCTGCTATGAAACGGTCGGACGGCGGTATCCCAGCATTC
>PXAS01000480.1 GCA_003565815.1 PVC group bacterium | reverse complement strand
GTTTGTCGATGCTATACTTCTGCTCCACAAACCGTTCGGTGGGCAAGCCATTGTCATCGAACCCGATCGGGTAAAACACGCTGTGACCCATCATTCGCATGTAGCGAATAACTATGTCTGCCTGAGTAAAGCTCATAGCATGGCCGGGATGTAGATGTGTCGCAGACACATAAGGTGGCGGTGTATCGATGGAAAAAACTGGTCTACCATTGTCACTGGGGACAAATTGATAAGTATGATGTTCTTCCCAAAGATCTGCCAGTCGACATTCAATCTCAGTTCTGTCTGACATTTTAAGCTCCTTTGAGTTTCCTCAATGATAAAGATCAAAACAACTACGGTTGAATTAATCATATCTTTATGCTTTTGTCAAAAAACCTTGCTCTCCAATGTGGTGTACAAGCTAACGTCTCATGCTAGTTCTAAACGGCGGACCTAACCCCATTCCTAGACACTTGTAAGGGTATTCTGATGGCTAAAACTATGTGGATGGGATTAATATAGGACAGTATAAAAAGTAGTTGAGATTGTTATACTGGTGTACATGGATTTGTTAAATTCTGCCGATAGTTACAAGAAAACTGCTACTGATTTTCTCCAAGAATCAAGACTTATCACTGTGCTCGACAAATATGGCCGGGTTGAATACGAAGGAGCATATGCTGGAAACGTCATGCTTCATGGTGATATAGATATCAAAGTAATCCGTGATACCGACTATACTCAAGACGAGATGTTCTCTATTCTGAAAGACGTTCACGATACTTGTGGAGACAACATTAGAAGTCTCTTTATTAAAGCTGACTGGGACGACCCCCGCCTCGGACAACAGTTTCCCAATGGACGCTACATCGGCCTGAAAACATACATCAATGACGAACGCTGGAAATTTGATATCTGGTTTATTCCTGAGGCTGAAAATAGTAAGGACCGAGGAAAACTAGATATTTCCAAAATGGATTTATCGAAGGAACAAAGACTCAAGATTCTGGAATTTAAGCAATACCGAAAAGACCATAATTTGAAAATTTCTGGTCAAGAAATTTATGAGGCAGTTTTAGAAAAAGAATTGACTGACCCTGAGGATTTTTTCAAACTACTGAAAAATGGCTAAAAACTCTATCTCTGACCCCGGTAGGTCTAAGATCTATGCCAGTTATTTTGCTGACATCTTCCCAAACTAGTTCATACTCACCACTGTAGTCAGAATTTGGTTCATATTCTGGTCCTACTCCCTTGCCTAGGGCACCTCCAATAATCTTTGTGGTATAGAAGTATTCCATCTCTCCCCCTGTCTCTTTTTTCTGACTTACTTCTTTTGTAAAAAGTTTTTGTACTTCAACAGTAATTCCGAGTTCTTCAAGGCATTCTCTCTCGAGTGCTTCTGTTACCTTCTCACTTTCTTCGACACCGCCGCCGGGAAATACCCAATAGATATGGTCTGGAAAGACCCTTTTAATCAAAAGAATCTTTCCTTGTTCTACAATTATTGCTCTAACTCTTTCTTTTCCCATACGACACCTTAGAACTGAGCAAAAATCTTCTGATTCTCTGAATCAATCCGAATCTTACTCCCATACGGCATTGGAATCTGGGGTTCAGTATGTCCAAAATCCACATTTTGCACAATTGGAATTTCTTTGTTGTATGCACGGACTGTTTTTAAGATTGTTTCCTGCTGGTCTTTTCGATATTGTGCTCGCTCTTCAGGAGTACGAAGCATATGGAACTCTTGTGCCTTGGCTCGACCAATTATCAGTCCCTTTACTCGTTCAAGAATTCCTCGTTCCCCAAGAGCACGGAAGAATCGCATCACATAGTTTGCAGAAGGAATCTCTTCAGATGTTTCTAGCATAAGTACAATATCTTCAAACTGCTCAAGTGATGGGATTTGCACACCGTGTCGCAGCATCTCGTCGACTGATTCTACACAACCACCCCAAAGAATACCTTCAGTATTTTTATCTCCATCCCATACCCAACCTTCATTTGGTTCGTAAGTTCGTTCTTTATCAAGATTAGCCGAATCACCCCAATCAAGGCCAATGTCGTTAAATGATTCACTTGGCAATAACTCAATCTCGCCTTCATCAAATAATGCGTGTTTAATGTACTTAAGAGAATATGGATTCATCTCCTTCTGATGAGCGAATTGTGTGAAAATAGCTGCCCCGTAATAAGATGGAACACCATTCAAAAAAAGAAAGTTTGAAAAATGAGAACAATCACTAAAACCAAAGAATGGTTTAGGGTTGCTTACAAACGGCTCGTTCGGTAGATTCTTTATATACGTTACTTGAATGTCGCCACCAAGCGTTGAGATAACAGCTTTTATTTCAGGATCGGAATAAGTAGCAATTAAATCAGCCGCCTTTTCTTCAGAAGTCGCATCGAGTTTTGCAGTGGCTGGATATTCAACTGATTCAAGTTCAAATACTTCACGAATTCGCTTCAACCCTAACTCATGCACATGTGGCCACACTGCTGGCGCAGCAAAGCTGGGTGACACTATCGCAACCTTATCTCCTTTACTTAATTTTGAAAGTCTGTTCATAGTGTTGATTATAACGCAAAACTAGCACGAGACAGGTGTCTCGTGCTAGCTCTAAACGGCGGAGGGAGAGGGATTCGAACCCTCGAGGGGCTTTCACCCCTGGCGGTTTTCAAGACCGCTGCCTTCAACCACTCAGCCATCCCTCCAGTTTGTTCCCTTGGTAAGAACGATTACTCATCAGCAAACGTTCTTTACATCGTTTCCTCCTTTGGCCTGTTCGTGCTCAGCGCACTCACAACGGCCAATCTC
>PXAS01000230.1 GCA_003565815.1 PVC group bacterium | reverse complement strand
TATTCAGCAAAGGCCGGGTAGTTTTCATCGGGCAGGTTGTAATGTTCTCTATCGGAAGAATAGGCCAGGCCATTGGATGTGAGACTAACCGGTGGACTGTTTACGAAACCGATGAACTGCTCGACCCCTCTTTTTTGCGCTGCTTTCAAAAACCAGCGCTGTCCCTGGTGCCTGTTCCAGTCGTAGCTGCCGGGGCTTGTCATGAACGATTCGGCCCGGCGCCATTCATCGACAATGTTGCTTTCCCGCCCTTGCCGCGCACTGCCGGCACCAATATTAAAGCGCCATGCGCTGAGTCCAATACCTTTGGGGTTCTTGTCTGCGTCAAATTCGCTGCTGAACAGCCAGTCGGCGATCTGCTCTCTCTTCTCCAATGGCCAGTTTTTTCCTATGAACTGCGTGCTCCAAGCATCGGAGGCGCCAAAACTGTGTATGGTCTGCCTGATTTCATTGCCGTGAACCGTCAGCCCTAGTTCACCGACCGCATCCTGACCAATAGAGTTCTCGCAAAAAAGAATGGATATCAGCGGGATGGCGAGCAGCGGGGTAAAGATCGAGTATGCTTTTCTCATAATCAGTCTTGTTTTATAAATCTGTCCTTGTCGGCTTCATAAAAGGGTCGGATGGTAAATGAATAATCATACTGGTCATCCAGCAGTCTATAAGGCTCGTGCACATCATACCCCCAGCTGTTGTCGCCCCCGACGCCCCGTTGCAGCAAATCAATATTTACTTCGGTAAGATTTCTTTGGTTAAGCTGGTAGCTATGAGTTAGATCATCGCCCAGATCGTCCAAAGTAAAATGATATGTACTGGTGTTCAGCAATTGGTTCCCTTCTATCCTCAGCCCCAATCCGTGCTGGTTATAAACCTCCATCCAGCGCACATGAGTCTTGTTGCCGCTTTCCTGGGGTACCGGATAGGAGGTAAACTGATCGACTACCCTGCCGCTGTAGACATCCACCATTGCGGCAGAGTCCCTGTCCTGGTATGTTTCAAACGGACCTTTGCCATACCATCTCACCCGGTTGAAATGACCCGGCATGATTAGATTCATTCCAAAGCGCGGTAGTTCCGGCAAATCTTTATCCCCCTTTTCAAAGGCGACAGACACTTCGATGCGACCGTCGGGATCGACAATATATGTTACATTATAGACACTGCCAGTCTGAAGAACAGAGGCCACATGAATTTTGGTCGCACCATTTTCATTTCTAGACACGATAAAATCGCTTACCTGTCTTTCCTCTTCAACATCTCTCCAAACGGCAGCCCTCTCATGCAGGCCATTGCCGCGGTCGTTGCTGGTAGGCACCCTCCAGAAATTAGGCTCCAAAGCGCGTTTCAACATGTCGCTGCCCCTGAATTTCCAGTCGTAGATGTTGCCTGTTTTTTTGTCGAAGGCTATTGAAAAATCCGCGCCAAAGAATGTTATGCTGTCCTCGTCCTCAACCGACTCAAGCGGCTCGGAAATATGAGCGGATGGCGTCGGTGGAGCAGAAAAAGGTAGCAGAAATTGTTCGGTTGCCACGATGTGACCGGCCGGCAGGAGACCATGTTCCCCTTTTTGTTTTACATATAGATTGAGGAAATATTCGCGACCGGGCTGAGGATCAAACGACAGGGGTATATCGGCAATAATGGATGAGGATGGAGCGATGAAACTATCGGGGGCAATCAGTCCTTTAGAAACGGTCTCCCCTTCGGATCTGATTTCGTAAAAGATATCGTAGCCCTCCGATGAGACAAAGAAGTTCTCGTTGAAGATTCTTATCCTGCCATTTTCCAGATCCGCTTCTTCAAACCAGAAGTTCTGATATGCCTTTTTAACTTCCCACATTGCGGGTTTGGGCGTCAGGTCGGGAAAGGTAATCCCGTTCAGGCAGAAATCTCTGTCGTGGGGCAGTTCTGCCGGCCCAAAATCGCCACCATAGGCAATGTACTCAACACCATCTGCGGTGGTCTGCAGCAAGCCCTGGTCCTTCCAGTCCCAGATGAAACCACCCTGCAGTCGAGGCTCCCTGCGTATCAGCTCCCAATAATCCATTAGGTTCCCGTTGCTGTTTCCCATGCCATGGCTGTACTCGCAGAGGATCATGGGCCGCTGATCATTGGTTTTGAGGAAATCCTGCATTTCATGGATGCGAAGATACATGGGGGCGACAATATCGGTATAGTCTTCCATCCATGCCTGTTCGTACTGCACGGGACGGGTGTCGTCTCTTTCCTTTACCCATTGATAAAGTTTTCTGAAATTCTCCCCCTGTCCGGCCTCGTTGCCTAGGGACCAAGTGATAATCGAGGGATGGTTTTTATCCCGCTCCACCATTCTTTTCACCCGTGCCAGCTTGGCCGGATACCATTCCGGATCACGGGCAAGGATGTTGCTCATGGCATATCCATATCCTTCAACATCATAAACGCCTAAACCGTGGGATTCAATATTGGCTTCATTCACAACATAAAAACCGTAGATGTCGGCCATTTCGTATAGAAAGGGGTCGTGCGGATAGTGAGATGTCCTGATGGCGTTGATATTAAATTTCTTCATCAGAGCAAGGTCATCGACCACATCCTGCCGGGTGAGTGTTTGCCCTGTGAGATAATCGTGTTCGTGCCGGTTCACTCCTTTCATCAATACGGCCTGGCCATTTACGAGCAATTGTCGGTCTTTAACCTCGACCGACCTGAAGCCAACCCTCGCCGAACGTATATCCACGATTTCACCGACCGGATTTGTAAGGCTGATGAACAGATGATACAAATAGGGCTTTTCGGCACTCCATGTATTTGCATTCGCGATT
>PXAS01000318.1 GCA_003565815.1 PVC group bacterium | reverse complement strand
GTTCGCTGTCTCTCTTGATTGCATTGCCATACGCGCCTTTGCCTCGTAGCTCATGGACCCTTGGAAATTGCCGGCGTTCTCTTCCCGGATTGCCATTACCATTAGCTTAAGTGCCGTGGGGTTGTCAATCGGCAATACATCGTCCCCATCGGAAAGTGGTGTAAACCTAAATCGCACAAGGGCCAGCAGGCAATAGTCCCCACTGGTGGAAGTATTAGTCAAAGTGTACCTGCGGAACTGGGGTACTGTCTCTGACGGGGCGTACTTGGCCATGTAGAAGAACTCATTGGTTTCCGGATCGACTGCATACAACGAGACAGGGGCCACTGTCGGTGGTTTTATAACCCGCGACACGGAGCACATGTGCGGCCCGTCTGATGCCAATCCTGACAATGTGCCGAACAACTGGCCTTCAATCCCGCGGTTCCATTGCGAGATCCTGACATTCTCTGAAACCTCAGCGTCGTCCTTTACGCCTTTCAACTGTATGTACTTGCCGACATCGGCCCCGGCTGTGGACATCGCGACCAGGGGCAATTGTCTCGGTGTGTCATACAGAATCGGCCACCCGTCGCCGGCGTCTACCAGGTCCTTGAAACAGGTGGTGGCTGTGCGATAGTCCAGGTCGCCGGGACCCGAGGAAAGAAACTGATAAGGTTGCCCGAACACACGGGCGGGTGTGCCATCGACATCGGCCCACAGGATCTTCTCCACATTGCCGGGCAGTCCGACAGCGTTGCCGTGAACGGTAACACGCATGAGTTTGCGGAGGCATTCCCAATCCTGCATGTCCAGGAATCGAGACAACGCCTCATTGATACGTGCGTCGATCGTAGTCGCGTTGCACGTACCGTTCTCTACAAATCGGGCTACCATGGCCCGGGCTTCTGCTAAAGTGATAAGCATCCAGTGCTCCCCTGTAGTTGCCTACCCGTGGCTGGTAGATAATTCCACGTGATCCAATGATTGCAAAAATGTTTTATTGTGTCAAGCGGGTTCGTATCGATAGAAACCGTTCACACTCTGAACAACCACACCCCCGTCGGAGGCAGGCACCCAGGCCACGGCATCGAGCAGCTTGGCCCCGCCGCTCTCCACCGACAGGAACTCCGTGTGCCAGCTGCTGTATGCCCACGGCTCGAACCACGTCTTGCCGGACAATATGCGAGGGTCGTAGTACGGTAATGCCCTGTCCAAATAAGGTATGACTACCACCTTCCCGGACTTGGTTAGGAACCCGCCCTGCAAGGCTGTGGGCGTTGTCAGATTAAACGCGGTAAACCCAGTACGGTCCATGGGGTTCGTGGTGTACAGGAAGTTTCCGAAGTAGTCATACACATACAAGGATCGCATATAATTAGTAGTCAAGACGACCCGGTTATCTTCCAGCAGGTGCAGCTTGTCCAGCTGCCCTTCTGGCGTAAGCGCGGAGTCTGTTACTACGGGAAGTGGCCCTGAAAACTTATGTGTCAAAGCCCCCGTGGTGGTGTTGTATTCATGCACATGGAGCTCGAAGAACCTGTTCTCTTCCAGGTCCTCCTCTTCTGTGATGGAAAATACCAGTACCTCTCCTGTGCCGAGGATGCTCAGCCGGACGGATGTGCCCGCCCTGCGTATCTTGTCCGGGGTCTCTGCCCGTTCTACAAACCCCGGAGTACCGGCCATCCGGTACTCGAACATGTGGGTAGCCTTGGTTGGTTGGTTAGGGTCGTGTGCGGGAGCCACCAGTATGGCTGCCTCTCCGGGTAAGAGGATTGCGTCTGCGACAGTCTGAAAGTTACTATTTACCAAATTGGCAGGGAGCTCAGACTCGGTGTCCAACGTAAAACCAGCGGCCGACGCGACGCCGGGGTACTGAGGACCATACGTGCCCCCTCCCAATGCTACACCCCCGTACGGTATGAACCGGATGGTATAGTCGCTGGGGCGGGAAACCCCCATAAGGTATCGTTTCTGTGCGTTGAGCACATCCCCCGCCGTCATGCCGCCCGACTCGTAGTAGCTAACATCACTGACTGTTATATACGTGTCTGGCGCGGTATCAATATCAAAGTCGCTGTAGTCCAAGCGCTTTACGTTGCCGGCGGTGTGCTGGGCGCTCGGTACCATATACAAATCACCAGAGGCCCACGCGCCGGGAAGGTATCCCGATAACTCACCGCTTCCTAAAAAAGGGTCGTCCAGACGGCGCAGGGCCGCGTCACGTACCCGGGCGGAAAAACGCCAACGAACGCTGTTGTTCAGGTTCTCACTGGCGTCTTGAAGAACTTCGGAAGGCACCAGCACCTCGTAGTATGCTGCAGACCGGTCAAACCCCGAATGCGATATCTTCATGGATCTCATATCGGACGAAATATTAACAGCGGTAACTGTAACCGCGGTGCCTCCAGGAGCTGCTATAGTTATGGCATCTGCCAACAAAGCGACTGCGGAGACCGGCCTGTCGAACCGGACCATGACTACCTCGTCCTCGTCCACGTCGTCGCGCCCCGGTTGCGGGGCTACCTGTATCACCTCGGGGCCGGAGCCGTGTTCATAGAACATCTGCGGATCCTTCGGGTGTTGTTTGTAGACAGTGCCTGGAGGTCCTGGGAACCCTGCGCGCCCCTCGCGTCCTCTTGCGCCTGTGGCTCCTTGGTCGCCGTCCGGACCTTGGTTACCGTCCGGACCGGGGTTACCGTCCGGACCGGGGTTACCGTCCGGACCGGGGTTACCGTCCGGACCTTGGTTACCGTCCGGACCTTGGTTACCGTCCGGACCTTGGTTACCGTCCGGACCTTGGTTACCGTCCGGACCTTGGTTACCGTCCGGACCTTG
>PXAS01000144.1 GCA_003565815.1 PVC group bacterium | reverse complement strand
TGGACTGGTGGGACCGTTCGAAGGTGGCGCCAGAGCCGGAGGTGGAGGCGGAGCGTTCTTCGGGCGAGGTGGCGCTGGACCTGTTGCTGGCCCGTAAGGAGTATTCGGCGGCGGCCGAGTTGACGGCGTCTGGTTGGGAGTCGCGTCAGGCGGGGGATATTATTCAGGGCGCTGGTACGATTGCGGCGATTACGGGCTCGTTCTTTTTGCCGTGGGGCCGTGGGGGCCGTTTGATTACGGGGGGCCTGCGGGGCGCTGGCGGAGGGACGATGGGCCGTTTTGTGGCTGGTCAGCCTTTGGAGGGTGTGCGGGCGCGTGTGGAGCCGATGCGTAATCTGGGTCCGGTGGAGCAGTTAGACCGTGAGGCTCTGGGTGTTTTGGACGATGCGATGGATACGCTGGCGCGCCGGGGGGTTGAGGTTACGGACGCGGACGCGTTTCGTACAGGGTTTGCCGGGTTGGGCGAGGCGGGCCGTGGGGGCGGGTTTACGTTTGTGCCCCATACGGGCCAGTCGTTTTTTGACCGGGGCTACGGTACGGCGATTGCAAAGGGCTATACGCTTCAGATTCCCAAGAGCCAGTTCAGTGCGCTGGATGTGGCGCAGTACCTGAACTACCGTCCGGTGGGTACGCGCTTTACGGTGGCGGAAATTTTGGCGCGTGACCCGCGGAATGCGGTGGGTGGTTGGGTCGAGGTGCCGGACAAGAAGTCGGCGCTTCCGATTATGCGCGAGGAGCATGTCTGGCTGGACATTTCGCGTGTGGTGGACACGGAGCGCGAGGCGCTCTCTATCGCTGGTGCGCTGAATGACGAGGCGATTATTGATTTCCGCAAGGCGGTGCGTACAAACTTTAAGGACACGGATATTATTGTTCCGGACGCGTACAAGCCGGGCGGTGCGCGGCATGTTCCTGACGCGGTGGAGGATTTTTCTGACCCGGCGCTGTTCCGTGACGCTCCGTTGCGGGGTCAGGCGGTTGAGGAGGTCCCGGTAGAGAAGTTGCTGCCGTTTAGAGACAAGGTCCGTTCGGGCCGTGCGGTGCAGGAAATGGCGGACGATATCAAGCGCCGGGGGATTGAAGAGCCGTTGGTGCTAGAGATTGGTGAAAACGGGCGGGGGCTGTTGACGGACGGGAATCATCGGTTGGCGGCGGCGCTTGAGGCGGGCTTGCAGACGGTGCCGGTCCGTACGTTTATCCGGCGGAGTGTCGATGGTGGTGCGCCGGTCCAGTTGGGTCCGGGGGCGCGTGAGGGCTATATGCTGGCGCCGTCGGACGCGACGGGTGGGGAGTTAGCGCCGCTGGTGCCGCGCTCTATTTTTACGGGCGGTTCGTTCACGGCTGACCTGTCGGGGGTGCAGGCGCGGGAGTTGGCGGAGCGTATGGCGGCGCGCCATATGGAGTCGCCGACGGGGCTGGCGGCGGTGGACCCGGAGGAGATTGCGGCGGTCTTGCGCGAGTTGCCGCAGTTCGAGGACTTCGTTCGGATTTACCGGAATGAGGTGGTTATTGGCGCTAAGCCCAATTGGGGGATGAAGGCGAGCACGCTGGACCGTCGGAAGATGCAGAGCCGGCGTCAGGACCAGTTGCTCCGTTTCGCGCAGATGGCGGGTCTGGACGCACCTAAGTGGTCCGGCGGGGCGCAGGCCGACTATTCGTTCCTGACGGCAATTAGGGGGCCGGAAAAAGAATTTTTGCGTGAGGCTTCGCTAAATATTGCTACGCGCCTGCGAAATTTGAGCGTTTTTCTTAACGATGATATTTACCAGCCGCAGTTCTATGTAGAGTTTAACCGGATTATTCGTAACGTCACTGAGCAGACGGGGCTGCCGGAAGAGGTTCTTTCGGCGGCTCTCGCGGCGGCGTCGTCGCAGGCAGCGCCCTATAACGAAGTTTTGCGTCTGGCCCGGGTGCTTCCGCTGGTGGAGTACAGCAACGGGGTCGCACGGGTAATTCCGGGCGGGAAAGACCTGCTGGGGACAGACTCGTTCGCTAAGGACGCTCTTGATGGGCTGGTCCATACGATTAACAACCCGGATTTTTTGACGGTCAAACCTTTCGGGCACGGGGCGAAGACCTCGTCCTACGCGTATGCGCGCATCGACCCTATGTACAAGTCGGTCTATGTGGCGGACACGGTAGACAATTTGGGGCAGCATCTTATCCGTGGCGGCAAGGCCTCTACGGACGATGCGGCCAAGGCCTCTATCGTAAACCAGATGGCTGGCCGTACGCTTGCAAATATGTACGATGTGTCGCCGGGTGCGGTTCAGGAAGCGGTCTGGTCCCATATCCGTGTGGTGAGGGATGGGATGAACCCCCTCGGCGCTAAGGCTATCGGCCCGTCGTTCAGCGGCCCTCAAGGAAACGTTGAAGATATTCTTATTGCTGCTATCCAGAAGATGGACCCGAAGGCACTGCGTTTGGCGCAAAAGAACCGTGACACGTTTTACCGGCAGGTTAAGGCTGGTGAGGTCCCGGCGTGGATTTGGGACTCGGCGCGCGACCGTCCAGTTATTTCGAGTGTTAACTATCTGATTCCGTCGGACCAGCGCGCAAGAGCAGGTTTTAGGGCGGCGCGCTTGCAGGATTCTATGCTGGAGGTGGTTCGGGGTATTTCGCCGGCGTTGCAGGCGAAGTTTTTGTCGCTGGCGGCGGTGCTGGGTATTAGCGCGGCGGTGTTGGTGGAAGCGCTCGGTGAGGGGTCGTCGGATATTCCCGGCTATGCTCTGGGGGCTCGTGATGCCTAGGCTGTCTCGTAAGGAGGAGAACGTCGCTAAACAACGTGCGCAGAAGGCTGGTCGTCCTTACCCTAACCCT
>PXAS01000206.1 GCA_003565815.1 PVC group bacterium | reverse complement strand
GGATTCGTTGGTCGAGATGATCCGGGGCGAGGACGCGACCGTGGGCATCACAGCCACCCAAAATCCCAGCCGCAAAGACCTGATCGCCACCCTGGTCCGTGCCAAAACCGATTTGTTCAACGCCCAGCACAAACCGGAGAAACGCGCGGCCCGCCTGGCGTTCTACCGCGCTCTGTCGCGTATCGCCCAGGACGAATTCACCATGAAGCGCGCGGAGGAGGGCGGCCTGTTCGGAGAGGGCGACAAAGTTTTCGACCTGGACGAGACCCTGAAGGAATTTACCCGCTGGGTGAAACGGATCGAGGGGGTGAAAGGAAAGAAAGTCGCCCATCAGGAACACCTGCTGACGGAACTCCGCGACTGGTTCGAGGACCCGGAACACCCCACCTTCCTCTGGACCCTGCACTTTGGCGAGGTCTTTGCCAGGGGCGGCTTCGACATCGTGATCGCCAATCCGCCCTATGTGCGGCACGAGACCATCAGCGCCTACGCGCCCCGGCTCAAGCAACGCTACGAAGTCGCCGCCAGCCGCGCCGACCTCTTCATCTTCTTTTACGAACAATCGGTGAAGCTGTTGAAACCCGGCGGGGTGCTCACCTTCATCACCTCCAACAAGTATTTTCGGGCCGCCTACGGAAAGAAACTGCGCCCTTTTCTCAAGCGGCAACTCACCTTGCGAAGTTTGGTCGACTTCGGGGACGCGCCGGTGTTCGACGCCATCGCCTACGCCTCCATCCTCATCGGAAACCGGACCCCCGCGCTCACTGACCACACGCTCGACGCCTACAACTGGCGGGTGGAGGACGAAGTGGGCCGCATTTCGGCCCTTTTGGATGAAAAAGCCTTTCCCCTCCGCCAATCCCAGCTTACCGACCAAGGCTGGCAGCTCGAACCCCCCGAAGTCATGGCCCTGTTGCGGAAACTCCGGCACGGCGGCAAGCCCCTGGGAGAATACGTGGGCGGGGAATTCTATCGGGGAATCATTACCGGTCTAAACGAAGCCTTCGTCCTCACCAACGAGCAACGAAAGGCCCTGATTGCGGAGGATCCGAAATCGGCGGAACTGATCAAACCCTATCTGCGTGGAAAAGACGTCAAACGCTGGCAGGTGCATCATCGGGATCTCTACCTTATCGTTTTCCCCTTCGGATTCCACGAAAAACTCAAAGACTACCCCGCCATCCTCCACCATTTGGAACAGTTCGAGGAGAAACTGAAAAACCGCGGGCAATGCAAAAGCTCCCGAAGTGGAAAAGGAGAAGGCCAGCACCACTGGCTTGAATTGGATAACAATCCCAAGCCGGAGTATTTGGAATTACACGAAGCACCCAAGCTTCTATATCCGGAATTAGCGAGTGAGCCCCGCTTTGCTTTGGACACTTCGGCTTCATTTGCAGACTGTACTCTATATTTTATTCCAACTTCAGATGCCTCCCTTCAGAGCGTATTGAACTCAGCGGTTACCACTTGGTTGATTAGTCAAATCAGTGCTGTTAATCGTGGTGGATACGTCCGTTTCAAGAAACAGTACATGGAGCAAATACCCATCCCCCCCGCCAGCGAGGCGGACAAGGCACGGCTGTCGGAGTTGGCGGAGGCCTGTGCCGATGCGGCAAAGCGCGACGACAAAGACAGTCTGCGGAGCTTGGAGGCGGAGATCGATATAATCGTTTTCCGTCTTTTCGATCTGTCAGGCGACGAACGCGGTTTGATTCTGAAAGGAACGGGTCAGCCATTGTTACCCGCGGCCCCCCATGGAAAACCCAACGACAAAAACACTCTGCGCCGAACGGTTACAAAGCTTGCAGAGGAGTCCGCCTATTTTTCCATGGATCGGATAAAAGAAGCCCTGCAAGGGAACGAACTGCTGGAGAAGCCCGCCCGCTTGCGGGATTACTTGAGCGATGTGATGCGTGAAGGGACGGTGCATGACGCGGGTAGAGGCTGGTACAGTTCTCTGGAGGGAGCGGCTACGTTGGATCCGAATCCCACCCATGATCTCACCATGGAACTGCGCAACCGTTTCCCGTTTCTCTCCTTTTACGTGTGGTCCACCACCCAACTCAATCCGTGGATGGAGCATCTGTTCGGAAAACCGCTCTTCTTCGTGGTCGCGGATGCCGACGTCGTTGAGGATGTTGCCTCTTTTCTGGACCAACAGGGGTGGAGGGTATCCGTCAATCCTACGTCAAAAACCTCGGATTCCATCCGACCGGGGGAACGCAGTGTGGTTGTCAGGGGAGTGCGCCGTGATTTGGAAAGCCTGGAACCCGTCCCGGAAGTGGAAACCTTTCTCGTGGATCTATGGCGGGAGAATTTGAAGATCGGATTTGCCGACCGCCCCGAATTGAAAACCGCTATCACCCGTTTTATCCGTTCCTATCGGATTGATATGGGTGCCTTTTTGAATCAGTTGTCCAAGGCGAAGATTTTTCCCGGCGACGTTTTTGCTGAGGAGCCGACTATAGGAGAAAAAACATGAATTTCTCCTATAGTCGGCTTTCCTGCAAAAATAAAGGAATGGAAGGATGAACCCGGTTTTCATCCCTGATACAGGAGATTTTGATGGCTTCGCCAGGGATTTAGCGGGGAAAGTTGGGGTGCGTCAGCCAGGAGTACTGGGCAAGTGTTTGCTGGCGTTGGAGCTAACCGGTTGCCTGGCACAAACAGATTTGCCGTTCGTGTTCAAAGGTGGAACCAGCCTGGTGATCCTATTGAATCCAGTACGCCGCCTTTCCGTGGACGTGGATATCCTGTGTCGTGAACCAAAAGAGGCTCTTGAACGGGCTCTTGACGAAGTGGTGGCAGAGCATCCCTTATTCATATCGTGGGTACACCAAGTATATCGTGACCGGGAGGCACCCCCAACCCGGCACTATAAAATCCATGTCAATTCCCGTATAGACGGATCACCGGACCCGAATATTCAACTGGATGTCATCCATTCCCAGGAGGAGGTCCACGCCCGAATCACGGAGACTCCATTGGGCATACCCGATTGGGGAATAGAAAGCCAGGTTACTGTAGCTACACCCTCCCTGTCGTCACTGTTTGCGGACAAGATGGCCACTTTCGCTCCAACGACGATTGGGTATCCCTATCAGCCGATTACCCGGACGGGACAACTCGGAGAACCGCGCCCGATCAAGCTCGTTAAACACCTCTATGATGTGGGTTTTCTGGCCGAGGTCGCTGACGATAACGAAGAGATCATGAAAACGTATGAAAATATTTTCGCTGAGCAATGCAGGTATCGTGGGCTTTCCTGTGGCATGAGGGATGCATTGGAGGACACCTTGCATACGTCCTTTCTTGCCGCCCGACTCCATTCACGAAAGGACGGAACGAGGAATTTAGCCATCCCCACGGCCCCGACTTCCCAAAATGATGATGAAAAGTCCCTTTTTCTGAGGGCGGGCTGTAGAAGTCTGGAGAGCCATTTGTTTGAAGACCTTTTTGGCTGGGACAAAGTCCGAATCGCCGCGGGACGCGCGGCGTTGGGGGCGGCCTTCATTCGCGCAAGGCATAATGGGAATTTGGCGGAGATGATTAAAAAGGCGAATACCCCCGGCGCTGAAATGGCAGGAGCTCGGTTGGATGACCCATATACGGATCTCAATATGTTGAAAACCACCGACCCGGTGGCGTTCGCACTCTGGCTCCAAGCGGCAAAACTACTGACCACCTAAATCAAAATGGATAAGAATCTTGTGATACCGGCGAGAACGTGTTGCATGCCGGGAAATGGATTCATGAAACCGTGTGATGTTTTTGACAAAGAACCGACTATAAGAGAAAAACGATGATTTTCTCCTATAATGGGTTTCACTGCACAAATCGTCATAGAAGGCAAAAAGACGCTGCGGATGCCCACCAAAGACTCCCGGAGCACCACCAAATGTTGGGCCGCCTTCTTTTTTTCCAAATTCCTTCCAACGTGGGCATATCCACTTCAACCCACGCACCCCGCCTCGGGACACCCCGTTTTCTGGCAAGAGCAGGAAATCCCGGCTTTTCCGACATATCCCGTTGCAAAAAAAAACGGCCTCGTTCGAGGCCGTTTTTTGAAGGGAAGCGCCCGGAGATGGGCGTTCGGAGTTATGCGTTCAGGCTGTGGCCTTCGGCATTCAATTCGCGCACGGCGCGTTTGATGCGTTCTTTCATGTTGGCGACGCCGGCCTTGAGGTAGGAGCGGGGGTCGTAGACCTTCTTGTTGCCCATCTCTCCTTCAATCCGCAGGACACCGTCGTAGTTTTTGAACATGTGGTCGGCGATGGGGCGGGTGAAGGCGTACTGGGTGTCGGTGTCGACGTTCATTTTGATGACGCCGTAGCCCAGGGTTTCCGCGATTTCGGCGGGATCGGATCCGGAACCGCCGTGGAACACGAGGTCCAGCGGGTTGGCGCCGGTGCCGCATTTGTCCTGCACGGCTTTTTGGCCGTCGCGCAGAATTTTCGGGGTGAGTTTGACGTTGCCGGGCTTGTACACGCCGTGCACGTTGCCGAAGGTGGCCGCGTACATGAAGGTTTCCACTTCCTTGAGGGTTTCGTACACGAGAATCATGTCGTCGGGAGTGGTGTACAGTTTTTCGGCTTTGACGTTGGAATTGTCGATCCCGTCTTCTTCTCCGCCGACCACACCGGATTCAACTTCGATGAACATGCCGATGTCGCGAAGACGACGGGCGAGTTTGAGGCCGATTTCGAGGTTTTCTTCCAGGGGAAGGGCGGAGCCGTCGAACATGTGGCTGTTGAAGAGGGGCTTGAGGCCTTTTTTGACCCGGCTTTCGGATTCTTCGATGAGGGGAATCATGAAGGGGTCGACTTTTTCCTTGATGCAGTGGTCGGTATGCAGCACCACGAGGCCGGGGTGTTTTTCCGCGAGGCGGTGGGCGGCTTCGGCCAGAATTTTGGCACCTTCCGCAGAGTCGGCCAAGGCGCCGGTGGCATGGGCGCCGCCGCCGGTGGAAACTTGGATCATTCCGTCGCATCCGCATTCCGTGAAGGCTTCAAGGGCGGCGTTGATGCCCTCCAAATTCACGATGTTGATGGCGGGGTAGGCGAAGCCGTTTTTCTTGGCATTCACCAGCATTTGTTTGTATTGCTCGGTCGTGGCAATTGGCATGTCTTTATCCTTGAATGAGGGTTTGAAGTTTTCGGAAGAGTCGCGGAGTTTCTTATCCGAAAGATTGACATTGTCAATGTATGGGCGGGGAAAAATTCTCTCCTGATTTGGCCAAATGAGCATGCAAAGGTTAATCGAATGGTTCTTCGAGAAAGGTTTCGAGTTCTGTCCGCCAATCCTCCTCATAGGACAGATCGAGATATTGGTAGAGATCCATCAAATCCACCCGCAACATCATTTCGCAAAAGAGACCTGCATGAGCCGTGGAGACCGCAAGCACCGAGATCCGGACCAAACCGGACTCCAGGCAGAATTCGAGTGTTTCTTCGAACAGGGCCTGGGCGTCCGCCGTGAAATGTTGGAATGCGATGGCATCCACCACGATCACAAACGGGCTGCCCTCCAGGCCGGCAAGTTCGTTGCGGAGTTCAAAGTCCAAATTTTGGACCCCTTGTATTTGAATTTCATCCTTCAAGAGAATGGTGTATCCATGCGTTCTGGCGTCCAGTTGAATCATAAGCATGATTTTCGCATGATGCCTGCAAAAACGCAAGGTTTGATTTCTCAGCTGTTTTCAGGCGCAAAATTGACCAGCCCGCTTTCACGAAGGCTGTGGAAGTACGAGGACTGTCCGGGACGGGACTGCCCGATGATGACGTGGTCCAATACACGGATGTTCAGCAATTTGCCCGCTTCGATCAGGTTTCGGGTCACGCGCAGATCCTCCGGGGAGGGGCTGGGATCCCCGGAGGGGTGGTTGTGGGCCACGACAACGGCGGCGGACTGGCTCATGACGGCGGGGCGGAAGACTTCCCGCGCATGCACCAGGCTGGCGTTGAGCACGCCTTGACTGACGAGCACGGGGTGTTCCTTCAAGCGGTTGCGGGTGTCCAGCAGGAGGACCCAGAAGCGTTCGTGGTCCAATTCCCGGGCTTGCTCGCGCAGAAGGCGGGCGGCGTCCTCGGGACTGTGTATGGCGGGTTTTTCCTCGACCTGTTCCTGGCTGAGGCGTCGGGCCAATTCCAGGGCCGCTTTCAGTTCGCGGGCTTTGGTGGGCCCCACGCCGCGAAAATTGACCAAATGGGCGGGGGTGGCCCGGGTCAGCGCGGTCAATGAACCGAAATGCCGGAGAAGATCCCGGGCCAAATCCACGACGTTGTATCCGGGACTTCCGGATTTCAGAAGAATGGCGAGCAGCACTTCGTCGGGCACATGTTCCGCGCCGACCCGGTCAAACAATTCCCGGGGTTGCAATCGTTTGGGCAACTCTTTGACGGTGGCGTAGCGGGGAGGGGATTCCTGGTTCATGATGGGCTCCGGTCAAAGGGGAATGGGCCTGTTTTTTCCCAGATTTTTTCGATTTCGCGCAGGACCGCCTCCGCGGGCCGGTCTTCCACGCGGTTCACCCAGCGGGCGTCCATTTGATTGCGGAACCAGGTTCGCTGCCGTTTGGCATAGCGGCGGGTGCGCCGGGCGACTGCTTCGACCGCCTCGGATACCGTCAGATCGCCGTCCAGGACGGAGAAAGCTTCCCGATATCCGATGGCCTGGGCGCAGGTTCCGGTCAGTGCCCCCAAACGTTCGCGGAGACCGCGGGCTTCCTCTGGGAGTCCATGGGCAAACATATCCGCGGCCCGGGCTTGGATGCGTTGGTTGAGTTCCTGAACCGGGACGGAAAGCACGGGGAGGGGGAAATCGGATTGGTCCCGCCATTGCTCGGGCAGGGGTTTGCCGGCCTTGAGCCAGGCCAGGGCTCGCTCCAGGCGGCGGGGATTCTCGGGGTCGGCGATCTTTGACAGGGCCTCGGGGTTGATTGCGCGGATTTTTTCCCGGAGAATGGCGGGGTTTTCATCCGTGTCGGTCGCGGTTGCGTCTTCTTCGGGAAGCCCATGGATCAGTGCGCGGAAGTAGAGCCCGGTGCCACCCACGACCAGGGTGGGACGGTCATCCAGTTGTTGCCGGATGTCTTGGAGCCAGGCCCCGGTGGAGTATTGGACCCCGGGTTCGACCAAATCGAGTCCGGCATAGTCGTATTGTGCGATTTCATCCGGGGTGGGCTTTGCGGTGCCGATGTTCATGTGGCGGTACACCATCATGGAATCCGCGGAGCAAAGCCTGAAGCCCATTCGGTCCGCGAGCGCGTGGGCCAGGGCGGTTTTGCCGGAGGCGGTCGGCCCGCTGAGAAAATAAAGCGGGGTCACCCGGGCCGTTGGTTTCTTCTCATCCCTCATGGCGCTTCCCGCGTGTTACGCTTTGGCCTTGATTTCCGGCGCGTGACGGTTCCGCCATTGGGAGAGCAGGTACAGGCCGACGCCCGTGCAGATCCAGGTGTCCGCCAAATTGAAAATGGGCCAGTGCCAGTCCCCGACATACCAGTCGATGAAATCGATGACAAAGCCGTGCTTCATGCGGTCGATGAGATTGCCGAGCACGCCGCCGACGATGAAGCCGTACGCGACCTGCTCCAGCCGCGTGCGGCTGAAGAGGTGATCCCGGAAGACGACCATCAAACAGAAAATCAGCATCGAGAACACCAGGAGGGCGGTGGGGTACCCTTGGAAAATGCTGAAAGCGGCGCCCGGATTGTGTGCGTAGGTGAAATTGAAAAACCCGGGAATCACCACCCGGCTTTCGTGGTAGTCATAATGGCTGTGAAACCACTGTTTGGTGACTTGATCGGCGATCAGGCAGACGGCGGCGATCCAGTACGGCCACCGGGGGGGCGGGGTGGGGCCCGTTTTCGAAGCGGGTGATTCCGTGGGGGCGTCCGCCACGTTACCAGCTTTTGAAGGCTTGTGCGAAAGGTCGGTATTTTGCACGGCCTTGTTCCATTTTTGTCTGGGCCTGAACGCTGAAGCGGGTGTAGGGAATCACTTGCAGGCGGGCTTTTTCGATGCGGACCCCCGACATTTCACAAATGCCGTAGGTGCCTTCCTGAATTCGCATGAGGGCTTCATCGACTTCATACAGCACATCCTGCTCGGACGTGGCCAGACTTAACGCGAATTCCCGGTCGAAATTATCGGTGCCGTGGTCGGCGCTGTGTTGACTGGAACCGGAAAGATCCGCGCCGGTGTCGCGTCCCACGCGGTGGAGGTTGTCGGTGGTTAAAAATTCAATATCGCCCACAATCCGGTCCCGGAGTTCCAGCAAAAGATTTTTGAATTTCTCCAAATCCCGTTTGGTGAGGGGTTTTCCCGCTTTCGGGGTCTTGGGGGCGCCGATGGGATGTCCGTTGGTTTTCCGGGGCGTGGCTGTGGCCGTGGATTTCGCCAGTCGTTCCGAAGCTTTCTTCTTGCGGCGCGCTTCACGTTCCTGGATGCGCTTGGCGGCGGCAGAGACCGAGTTGACCACCGTGGGCGCTTCGGCGGAAGATTTTCCGCCGCCATTTTTGGCAGGGGACTTTTGGGCCGCGGCGCGTTTTTTCCCCGCCGCCGTTTTCGGGGCGGAAGAGGTTTTCGCCGCAGACGCGGTCTTTTTTTTCACCGTACTTTCAGCCTTGCCGGTGCTGGTTTTCTTTGCACCGGAGGGTTTTGCGTTTTTTGAAAGGGTTGTTTTGGGAGGAGTCTTCTTCGCCGCCATGAATCGATCCAATCTGCCGGGGGTTTCTAAGCTTGGAAGCATATATGAACCAAGCACGTTTTGTCAACCGTGAAACCACTTTTGTACGCCTTCCTGCAAATATCCCCGGGTGTTCAGGTGATTTTGAAAATCACCCAAATGAGGGCCCAAAGCCAAAGGCCGTGCAGGAACAGCGCGAAGGGCAGGATCCAGAGGGACAGGTGGATATACCCCCCTTCATTGTTACAGACATGCATTTCCCGAATGCCGGAGCCGTCCGGCTTTTGAATTTTCGAGCGTCTTGTGCAGGGCATCCAGGGAAGGATCAGCCAGACATTCCGGTATCGGTTCAATTTGGGCGGCAATGGACGCGGACAGCGTCCGTTGTCGGCGCCCTGGCAGTAACAGCACAACTGGTCGTGCTGTTTCCATATCAATCTGTGCCGCAACAATCGCCATGCAAGCACCGTGATGTCGTGGGTCAGTCGCACCAAATCCACGGGCAGGGATAAAAAGTTTCGTATAAGCCTCAAGTATTGTCCTCTTTACCAATGAAAAAGAATTCTTAAATGTTATGAATCTTGAGGCTAATCAAGTTATTTAATGTATTATTTTTGATAATACTTAACAATATGCACGAACTTACGCTGCATCTTCTTATTTCACGAATCCGGCCTTTTCGTTGTATTCGCCCCGGTGAATGAATGGCCAGGGAACGAAAAAGGCGGTGCCAATCACGTTGCGCCCGCTGACCCCGCCAAAATGTCGGCCATCCAGACTGCGGTAGGTGTTGTCCCCGAAAAAGAGGAATTCGTTTTCTCCCAGCTCAAGCGTGGCATCGCAGTTGGGAAATAGTGGTGTGGGGTCGCTTGGACTGGAGGCGGAGGGCACGCGGTTGGCGTACCCTTCATAGCCGCGGCCTTCCATTTGCCGTACAAAAACGTCCGGTTCGGTGACAATTTCGCCGTTGACCCGCAAATGCCCCTCGCAGATGGAGATGCGTTCATGGGGAAGTCCCACGAGGCGCTTGATGTAGGCGGTGTTTGCGCGTATGGCCTCCGAGTCGATGCCCCGGGTGCTGAACACCACGATATCGCCGCGTTTGGGCGGAAAAAAATTGGTGGACAAACGGTTGACCACGATATGATCGCCTTGTTTCCGCAGTCCCCTGGCCAGAACCTGCCCTTTTTGCACGGCTTGGCCGGGCTGGACCAGTCTCGCGAATTCCTGATGCAGACGGTAGGTATGGTTTCCGAATCGGAACACCATGAACGTATCCTGTTGGGACCATTGATTGCGGTGAGGGATGATGCCGTTGCTTTTGGCTTTGACTTCGATGTAGCGGGAGCCCGTGAGCAAAAACTTTCCCCAGCGGAAGGGAATGCGGTCGGTCCAGTCCGGTTCGTAATCCGCCTGGGCGGTAATGCCCCAGAGCGTGGGTTGCATGGACCCGGTGGGGATTTGGTAGGGCTGGAGAAAATACGTGCGGAAGCCCAGGGCCACGGCCAGGACCACCACGAAGACTTCCACGTTTTCCCGCAAGGCATAGGCGCCGCGCGGGGCGGGATGGATTTTCCGGGCAAATGCCACCGATTCATCGGCCAAGGCAACGCCCTCGTCGAGTTGTTTGGCTTTCAACAACGCCTTGAGCTGCCGTTGTCGTTCCCGCAGGTCATGCACCTCCTCCTCCGCCAACTGATCTTCTTTCATGCGCCGCGCATATTTCACGCAAAAGATCGCATGCTCAATGTGCTTGCGCTGTTCTTTTTTTCGGGAGTGGAGAAACGGGAGCATGGGCGTGAGGGGTTAATCGGAGGATTTCAGGATTTTCATGAAGGCTTCTTGGGGAATATTGACTTTCCCGACCATTTTCATTTTCTTTTTACCGGCTTTTTGGTTTTCGAGAAGCTTTCGTTTGCGGGTGATGTCGCCGCCATAACAGCGTGAGGTGACGTCTTTGCGGAAGGCGGGCACGGTTTCGCGGGCGATGATATTGCGTCCGAGAGCGGCCTGCACGGCGATGGCGAACTGCATGCGCGGAATCTCGTCCACCAGCTTTTTGCAAATGTTGCGGCCAATGCCCACGGCCTTGTCGCGATGTACGATACAGGCAAAGGCATCCACGGGCTCGCCATGCACCAGCACATCCATCTTCACCAAATCATTGGCGCGGTAGCCCTCGTATTCATAATCCATGCTGGCATAGCCGTGGCTGATGCTTTTGAGCTTGTCGTAGAAATCGATGACGATTTCGTTGAGCGGAATGTGGCAGGTCAGCATCAGCCGGTTGCCGTCCACGGTTTCGGTGTGGCTGATTTCGCCGCGTCGGTCCCGGATCAGGTTCATCATCTCGCCGATGTCATCGTTGGGACAAATGATGGTGGCCTTGAGGAAGGGTTCCTCGATGCGGTCGATGGTGGTGGGGTCCGGCAAGTAGATGGGGTTGTCAATGACCACTTTTTCGCCGTTGGTCAGGTAAATTTCGTAGATGACCCCCGGGTAGGTGGAAATGATATCCAGTTCGTATTCGCGGCGGAGGCGTTCCTGGATGATTTCCATGTGCAGCAACCCCAGGAAACCGCAGCGAAATCCGAAGCCCAAAGCCACCGAAGACTCGGCGATATAGGTGAATGCGGCGTCATTGAGCGAAAGCTTCTCCAGACTGTGCTTGAGTTTTTCGTAGTCCGATCCGTCCACCGGATAGATGCCGCTGAAGACCATGGGGTGGACTTCGTGGAAGCCCGGGAGCGCTTTCGGGGCCAGATCGTCCTTGCGGGTGACCGTATCGCCGATTTTCATGTCGGCGGATTCCTTGATGTTGGCAATGATGTATCCGGTTTCCCCGGCCCGCAGCACGCTCATTTTTTTCATGGAGGGGATAAACATGCCCACTTCCTTGACTTCAAAATCCTTGCCCGTGGACATGAGGCGAATTTTGTGTTTATCCGAGATTTCGCCGTCAAACACCCGCACATAGGAGACCACGCCGCGAAAGGCGTCATAATAGGAGTCGAAAACCAGCGCCCGGGTGCCCATGGACTTGTCGGTGGTGGGGGGCGGCACCTTTTTGACGATGGCCTCCAAGACTTCGTCCACGCCCTGTCCGGTTTTGGCGCTCACCATGATGGCCTCCTCCATGGGAATGGCCAGCAAGTCCTCCACCTGTTTGCACACCCCGGGCACGTCGGCATTGGGCAGATCGATTTTGTTGAGCACGGGGATGATGGCCAAATTTTGGTTCATGGCCAGCATGACGTTGGCCACGGTTTGGGCTTCCACCCCCTGGGCGGCGTCCACCACCAGAATGGCACCCTCGCAACTGGCCAGACTGCGGGTGACCTCGTAGGCAAAATCCACGTGCCCAGGCGTGTCAATGAGGTTGAATTGGTATTTTTCCCCGTTTTTGGCTTCGTAGAGCATGGAGACCGGGTGTGCCTTGATGGTAATGCCGCGCTCGCGTTCCAAATCCATGTCATCCAGCACCTGCTCCATCAATTCACGCTTCTCCAACGTCTTGGTCATTTCCAGGATGCGGTCGGCCAAGGTGGATTTCCCATGGTCAATATGGGCGATGATGGAAAAATTTCGGATACGGGAGAGGTCGGACATAGGCGCGGAGTGATTACCATGAACCCCTGGGAAGGAAAGAAAAAAACGAGTTGGATCGATACAAGACCTATATAGCAACAGGTATTTTAAAGAGATTTTGGCTTGACGGGTTGGGGGTGGCGGGGTAGGGTTTGGGCATGTTGGTTCCGAAGTCATCTTATTTCAGCAACCTGCCGCCGACGGTTTGGTCGGGGGGCGGGCGGAAACGCGGGTTGCGGATTCTGCCGG
>PXAS01000428.1 GCA_003565815.1 PVC group bacterium | reverse complement strand
GTAATGAAGGCATTATTGCCACCGGAGATATGCAGGTTCAGGCCGGAGATCATGTGGTTGTATTTACCCTGCCCGAGGCATTTGACGCAGTTGACAGAATGTTCAGAAGCTAATGCAAATAAGTATTTGGTATGGCAGCACGCCCCGATATCAATTTTAAACTCATCATCAAGTTCATTGGTATACTACTGATGCTTCTATCAGGTTTTATGGCCATTAGTTCATTATGGGATATCATTTATGATGAAAATACCACCAGGGCTATACTCATCAGCGCAGTCATTACTTTCGGTTCAGGACTTTCTTTACATCAGCTCACGCGCAGCCATGATCATAAAAACATCGGCAAAAAAGAAGGGTATATCATTGTTACTTTAACCTGGATAAGTATCTCCTTATTTGGGTCATTGCCTTTTTACTTATCGGGGCACATACCATCGATTACCGACTCATTTTTCGAAACCATATCAGGATTTACAACTACAGGGGCCACTATACTCGAGGATATAGAAGCCATGCCCAAGTCACTGCTATTCTGGCGCAGTACAACCCACTGGCTTGGGGGCATGGGAATAATAGTACTTACTTTAGCTATTTTACCCGTCCTGGGAGTTGGCGGCATGCAGCTTTTTGTGGCAGAAGCTCCAGGAACCACGCCAAGCAGACTGCACCCAAGAATTACTGAAACAGCAAAAAGATTATGGCTTATCTATGTGATTTTTACCACAGCATTATGTCTGTTGCTTATGTTTGGTGAAATGGACTTTTTTCATGCAATTAACCATGCATTCAGCACTATGGCTACAGGAGGATTTTCCACACGCAATGCAAGTATCGCCGCATATGGCCCCTACACTCACTATGTGATCATTTTATTCATGATCATTGCGGGTACAAACTTCAGTTTACATTATTTTGTTTTGAAAGGACATTTTTCCAGACTACTTAATAATGATGAATTTCGTTTTTATATATATTTGATTCTGGGATTTACAGTATTATTTACTCTAAGCCTGTATTTTATACACTATACAGAATTCGAGAAAGCTTTCCGTGACAGTTTTTTCCAATTGGTTTCAATAATCACAACAACCGGTTTTATTACTGCTGATTATCTTGAATGGAGGGGTTTTTTATGGTTTATCATTTTTTTGCTCATGTTCACAGGTGGTTGTATTGGAAGCACAGGAGGTGGAATTAAAATGATACGACATTTACTGTTATTGAGAAATACATCCCAGGAATTCAAGCGGCTCATCCATCCCTCAGCTGTCTTCCCTACAAGATTTGAAGGAAAAACCATTCATACAGAGATCATATACAATTTCCTGGCCTTTTTTCTGCTTTATATTGTTGTTTTTATGACGGGCGGTGCCATTATGTCTGTTCTTGGGTTGGATTTCCAGACTGCATTGGGCTCTACTGCCGCTACACTTGGAAATGTAGGTCCAGGAATAGGAAGTGTTGGGCCGGTTGATAATTATGCACATATCCCAATCGCAGGAAAATGGATACTGTCATTTTTCATGTTACTGGGACGTCTGGAATTGTTTACTGTGCTCATTCTGCTTACCCCTGCTTTCTGGAAAAAATAGTTAAGTTTGCAAACTAATAACTCTCAGGCTATCCATGTTAAGCATCTGTATCCCCATTTTCAATTTTGATGTAAGAAAACTTGTCAAGCACGTGCAGGCAACTGATGACATGCCCGATTTTGAGATTTTACTGGTGGATGATCATTCTGATGAATTATACTGCAAGCAGAACAGGGAGCTACAATTGTTTGAAAAAATAAAATATACAGAGCTGGAAGAAAACATCGGGCGAAGCAAAATAAGAAATCTGCTGGCAAGCAAGGCACAGTTCGAAAGCATTCTTTTTCTGGATTGTGATGTTGAAATCGTCCGGGATGATTTTCTTTTAAAATATTACGAGCAAATAAAGCAGGGCGAAAAAGTGGTTTGCGGCGGTCATATTTACCAGGAAAATCCCCCGGATAAAGAAAAATATCTGCACTGGTATTATGGCACCCGCCGGGAAGTTAAAACCACAACAGAACGGCAAAAAGCCCCCAATGATTCCTTTATGACCGGCAATTTTCTTATCTCCAAAGACCTTTTTGAAAAAATCAGGTTCGACGAGCGTATCTCAGGCTACGGACATGAAGACACTTTGCTGGGCTGCGAGCTGGACAAGCTCGGTATAAAAATAAATCATATCGACAACCCTGTATTGCACACAGGACTTGATACAAATAAACAGTTTCTTGAAAAAACCAGGCAATCCATCCATAATCTTTTGCATCTTGATCAGATATCAGATAAGGACGAAACAGTATGTTTGAAAGTTAAAGCATTGAAAGCCTTTCATACAACAGATAAACTGGCCCTGCATGGAATCATTTCAAAACTTTTCTCAGCATTCCGCAAAAAAATGGAAAACAACCTGAAGGGCTCCCGACCAAGCCTTTTGATTTTGGATCTTTATAAACTGGGGTATTTGTGCCGGATAAAATCCTGTTAAAATAAATCAACCAGGGCCTTTCAAGATGGGCTGCTCAAATTACTACTATTTTTCAAAAATCAAGGCTTTAATATCAATAGCCCCGGGTTTTAACCCGGGGTTCAGTTGCGACCCGTAAAAAAGCGCTGCACCCATTGCTGGCTGTGAGAACCACATAATTTTTGCAGCGCAAAGCAACCCGGTTGGAAATATCAGCAAGAATCCCCGGCAGGTATTTGAGACGCGCCGATATGCGCGTCTGTACAGAAGCATGGTTAGGGTTTTTATGAGACGTGCCGGTATGCACGTCTCTACTCCG
>PXAS01000497.1 GCA_003565815.1 PVC group bacterium | reverse complement strand
GCCAGAGCCGGAGCCCGAGGCGGAACCCATGCCCGAGCCGGAGCCGGAACCCATGCCCGAGCCCGAGCCGGAGACCTTGGATCCGTCTGATCCGACCGATCCGTCAGATCAGACCGATCAGACCGATCCCAACCCCTCAGTCGAATAGGAGAAAATCATGCCCTTTTTCATACTTGGAATCATTGTTTTGGGCGTGTTGTTGCTGTGCGTCCTCGGCATGTCCGTGGGCGTGCTGTCCGGTCGCAAGCCCATCAAGCACTGCGGCGCGGTGGTGGATGCCGACGGCAACACCGTGGAATGTTCGCTTTGCGGCAATACCCAGTGCAAAAACAAAAAAGAGTTGGCAGAGAAGAAACAGGATGCCTGAAGCGCGTGGAAAACCGCGTTTCCGAGCCTCGGAAAGCCGGTGAAAAACGTTTCCGAGCCTCGGAAAACGCGGCCTTTTTTCTTCCGAGCTTCGGAAGGCTTCCTGAAAATCGTTCCGACGCTCGGAAACCACTCACCCCAGCATCCAAAATAGACCAAATCCCATGGGAAGATTTCTGGTTGACAGAGCACTTAGTCCCGTCCGCATCATGACCCCCGACGATCTTGCGACCCTCCTTTGCGAAAGTTTTCATCACTGGACCGGCCGGCATCTGGTGCCGGGCGGGGAATTTCGCGGCATGGAGTTGGCGAACGCGTTGTATGAATTGGATCGGGTGGTGGTGGCCCACGACACCCAAGAAGACCCCGTTTTCATGTATGCCAATCGCGTGGCGTTGGAGCTGTTTGAAATGACCCTGGAGGCGTTCACCCGTCTGCCGAGCCGCTATTCGGCGGAGCCCGTGGCCCGCGCGGAGCGGGAAATCCTTCTCCGGGAAGTCAGGGAAAAGGGGTTCACGGACGCCTATTCCGGGGTGCGCGTTTCCGGCAGCGGAAAACGTTTTTTCATTGAACGGGCCACCGTTTGGAATCTGGTGGACGCCGCGGGCGTGAAGCACGGTCAGGCCGCCACCTTTCCCGTGCCCCTGCGGGGGTAAAAAATTCCCCGCTTCGTTCGATGTTCGAAGGTGGAGGTTCGATGTTTGTTTTCCTTGCCTTCGCCCCGCCGCTACGGCGATCGGCGCGCCCGTCCGCCCCGGATCCCGTCAAAGTGCATGATTCGGCAAAAGGAATTCCCCGAAAAAGGTTGCCTCTGCACAAAGAGCGCGTACGATCAGACGCATGAGCCAATATCAACAAATGCCGGAATTTTCACCGGAATCGATTCGCAATAGCATTCGCCTGGGGGCCATCGTGGCCGTGGCGTTGCTGGCGCTCGCGGGGGTTCGCTCCATGTTTTTCACGGTGGAACCGGAAGGAAAATCGGTGATCCAACGCTTTGGCAAGGTGATTGACATCAAGGGACCGGGCCTGCACTTCAAGTTGCCTTTCGGGATCGACCGGGCCACCTTTGTACCCACGGAACGGGTCCTCAAGGAGGAGTTCGGCTTCCGCACCACCCAGGCGGCGCAACGAAGCCAATACGAGAAAACCCAGGCGATGACCGATGAATCGCTGATGCTGACCGGCGATTTGAACGTCATTGACGTGGAGTGGGTGGTGCAGTTCCGGGTGACCGATCCGGTGAAATATCTGTTTCAAGTCCGTGAACCGCGGGAAACCATCCGCGATGTCTCCGAATCGGTCATGCGCCGCATTGTCGGCAACCGCTTGGGGAGCGAGGTGCTGACCGTCGGGCGGGTGGAGATTGCCCACGAAACCCGGGAGGACATGCAGGAGATCCTGAAGAACTTCAATTTGGGGGTACACATCGAACGGATCGAATTGCAGGACGTGACCCCGCCCGGCAAAGTGAAGCCCGCGTTCAACGAGGTGAACGAGGCCCGTCAACAACGGGAACGGTTGATCAACGAGGCGGAAAAGCAACGCAACCAGATCATCCCCCGCGCCCGCGGGCAGGCCGATGAAATCATCGCCGAGGCGGAAGCCTACCGGGCCGAGCGCACCAACCAGGCCCGGGGGGAAGCGGCCCGGTTCCTTTCTTTGCTGGAAGCGTATCAAGAGCAACCCGATATCACCGCCCGCCGTTTTTATCTGGAAATGATCGATGAGGTTTTACCGAAAATGAGAAACATTTATATTCTGGAGGAGGGCATGAACGCTCCCCTTCCCTTACTCAACCTGGGCGATGGCCGGCTTTCGGGAGGTGCGCGATGAACGCATCCGCAAAAAAATCCTTTGTCGGCGGCTTGTTGCTGGTGCTTCTGGCCGCGGGCGGCTTTCTGCTGCTTTCCTCGGTGTATGTCATTCAGGAAGCCGAACAGGCCATTGTGTTGCAGTTCGGCAAGCTGATCGGCGATCCGGTCACCACCCCCGGCATTCACTTCAAAGTGCCTTTTATTCAAGAGGTGCGCCGCTTTGACAAAAAACTGATTGTCTGGGACGGCTCCCCCAACCAGATTCCCACCTTGGGACGGGAGTTCATTTCGATCGACACCACCGCCCGTTGGCGGATCGTCGACCCCCTCCGGTTTTACAACAGCGTCCGCGATGAAGCCGGGGCCCAATCCCGACTGGACGACATCATCGACTCCGTAGTGCGGGACACCATTTCGGCGACCGAACTCACCGAAATCGTCCGCTCCGAGGATTGGGAGGTCACCGAAGAGGATCTCCGGCAAATCGACGTGGTCAATCCGGACAGTGAGGACCTCAGCCTCACCGGGGAGACCCGCATCGGTCGCAATGTACTGACCCGGTCCATTTTGGAAGTGGCCGGCAAGGACATGCCGACGTTGTTGGGGATCGAGTTGGTGGATGTGCGCATCAAACGGCTCAATTACATCCCCTCGGTGCGCGAACAGGTGTTCCAGCGCATGATTTCCGAACGGCAGCGGATTGCGGAGCAATTCCGCTCCGAAGGACAGGGCGAAGCGTCCCGCATCAACGGCGACACCGCCCGGCAGTTGGCCACCATTCGTTCGGAGGCCCTGCGCAAGGCGGAAGTGGTGCGGGGCGAAGCCGACGCCGAAGCCACCCGGGTTTACAACGAAGCGTACCGGCAAAACCCGGAGTTTTACGCGTTTTTCCGCACCTTGGAAAGCTACGGAAAAACCCTCGGCCAACAAACCGATTTGTTCATTGGATCGGACTCGGAGTATTTCCGCTTCCTCAAACACACCCCGGAATAAACCATGCGATGAAATTCCAGTTGCAGGGCAAGGCCTATCATATGGTCATCGAAAGCGCCGCCGATCTCAAGGCGGCCCGCGAAACCGATGAAACCCTTTGGGTGGCCACGGGCGCGCCGATCAGCGCTTTTCGCCTGGACATGGAATTTTTGCGCTATTTGGACCAGGACCAGGACCAGCGGATCAAGTCCGGAGAATTGAAGAACGCGGTGGACTGGCTCTTGTCCGTGCTCTCCGATCCCGGCGGGATCGACCGGGCCGCAACCGATCTGCGTCCCGAAACCGTGAACGACCTGCATCCCGACGGAAAGTTCATCCGTCCGCTGTTGGAACGCATCCGCGGGGATGACCCCACCGTCTCCCTGGCCAAGATCCGGAAATGGAGGGCCCGCCTCGAATCCCGCCCCGTCAGCGAAGCCGGGGTTGTGCTTCCCGAAGCGGCGGAGCGCGAGGATGTCCGCAAACTCATGGAGGATCTGCTCAAGGTGATGCCCGGCGCCGCGCATCCTTCCGGCAAAAACGGGGTCAATGAAGCCACGCTCCATGATTTTCTCGCCCTCGCCAAGGCGCGTCAGGCCTGGCGGGCGCAAGCCGCGGGGGATGAGCCCGGCGGACGCTCGGAGGTGCGCCCGCTCGGGGACGACACCCCCGCCGCCCATGCGGTGTACCTGCAAATCCGCGATGCCATCGACCGCTTTTACGCCCTGTGCGACGTGGTGGCCATGAATCCCGACGCCCTCCCGCAACTTTGGCCCGGTCCGCCTGTTCCGCAAGATGCCGAAAACGCAGAGGACATTCAATCCCATCTTCGCAAGGCGCCTCTCGCCCAACCCAATCCCGAGGGGTTGCTCCGCATCGACAAGCGGGTCAATCCCGCCTTCGCCCGGCTTCTCCACGAATTCCGGGCGAAGCTCATCGTGCCCTATTTTGACAAAACCGACGAGATCCTCAACCGCAACGACTGGCAGCGTCTTCGCACGGCGATGGAACGCCACGGCGAATGGAAAGCCGCCGAACCCGGCCCGCATCTCGCCCCCCTGGGCGCCGAGCGAGTTCGGGAAATCGCCGAAAGCCCGCGCCTGCAGGATGTCCGCAACCTGATCAACACCCAGATCAGCGCCGCCGTGGATCTCAATCAGGTGCGCCTCACCGAAAAGCTGGCTCTTTTTCAGGGACATCTCCTCGAATTCGCCAACAACTTCATCAGCTTCCCCCAACTGTATGCCCCCGACGAGCGGGCCGCGTTCGAGGAAGGGTCGCTCATTTTGGACGGACGTCGATTCAACCTCGCGGTGCGCGTGCCCGACCGGGCCCAATACCTCAAGGGGATTGAAGGCGGGACCATGTTCATCATGATCCTCAAACTCGAACATCCGCGCCGTCCCGAGGGCTGGGAAATCGCGGTGCCCGCCACCAGCGGACGCCAGGGGAACCTCAAGGTCGGCAAACACGGGATTTTCCAACATGTGGACGGCACCGAATGGTTCGCCACCATCCTGCATATCGTCGACAACCCCATCAGCCTCAATGAAGCCATGGCCGCGCCCTTCATTCGACTGGGGCAAAGTTTCACCCGCAAAGTGGAAGCCATGACCCAGGCGGCGGAAAAGAAACTCGACCAGAGCGGGGAATTTTTGGAGTCGCCCCCTCCTCCCCCGCCTCCCCCGCCCGCGCCAGGAGGCAACGGGCAAATGCTTGCCGGCGGCGGCATTGCCATTGCCGCCTTGGGATCTTCCCTGGCCTTCATGACCAAAACCTTCGCCGGGCTTACCCTTCCGCAAATTCTCGGCGGCCTTTTGGTCGCCATTCTCGCCTTCCTCATCCCCAGCGCCATCATCGCCGCCATCCGTTTGAGCAAACGCGATCTCAGCGTCTTTCTCGAAGCCGGCGGCTGGGGCATCAACAGCCGCATGCGCCTCGGCCGCGCCCAGCGTTTCGCATTCACCGGCAAACCCGCCTATCCCGATAACAGCAGTTTTCAGCGAAACCGGATCTGGTGGCTCGTCCGCGCCCTTTGGATTGTCTTTGCGCTTTACCTGGCCGTGCAGACCCTCAGCTAAAGCTTGTTCGGCTGGGGCGAAGGGGGTAAGGAGCGCCGATCTCCGCATCGGCTGGGGCGAAGGGGGTAGGCGAAAGTGTGGTGGAAAACCCTGAAGATGGGAACAGCCTTCGGTCTACCATAACCCTGAAGGGTTGAGGAGAAAGGAGCCGAAGGCTTTTTCCAGTCACACCCGCGCCCCCGTGCGGGAAATCCCTGGAGGGGAATGTTGGAAAGGCTTTTCGAACAGGATCTGGCCAGGGCTTGGGGTGGCTTGGGGGCAACGGGACAAGGGCGGTAGCTCGTGGAACTCGCTACGCGCACTACGCCACGGCGCACAAGTCCAGGACACTTCGCGCAGGGGGCGGCTTTGTGCCAGGGGGCGAATGTTGGGGCTGTCGGTGAAAGGTTGGCGCACGCTTTTGCGGCAGGATGATCGGCAAGGGACTGCCGATCTACGGCGTTCGAAATCCCAATTTTACCGGACGGATCTCTTGACGAATCGGGTGATCCGTTCGAGGGTAATGCCTGATCGCATGTGTTCGTATGAATTCCAAGTATTTGAAAGGGATGAAAAAAAATGAAAATCACGACGTTATTCAAAATTGCGGGAAGCGTAATCACGATTCTACTGGTGGGATGTCAGGCCGCCGGCCCGACCTCCAGCGGACAGCGGGACCAAATGACGCAACGGGTGGGCGAATATCCGGCGCCGCCCGCCGGCATCGAGCGGGTGCGGGTGGGCGTGCCGCCGTTTCAGGTGGACACGCGCGAGGGCGCGGTGGAAGGCATGAATGTGGTGGCCGCCGACCAAGCCACCACGCTGTTACTCAACACCGGACGCTTCAATGTCATCGAGCGGGCCCAAATGGAACAGCTTCTCGCGGAACAGGAGCTGGAGGGCATCGTACATTGGGAGGAGATGGCGGAAATGGGGGAAGTGCGCGGGGTGGATTACCTGCTGGTGGGGCGCGTGACCAGCTTCCGGGTCATGGCCTCTGAAAGTCAGAGCCAATTTGGCATTGGCCGCACCCAAATTCCCTTCGGCGGCGCCTTGGGCGCTTTCGACTACGAAAACCGTCAATCGCAAATCGACGTCGAGTGCGGGATCGACCTGCGTTTGGTGGATCCCACCACCGGCGAAATCGTGGCCGCGAATTTCTCCGAATACACCCGCACCGACAGTATCGACGGGTTCAACGTGCAGGTGCTCGGCGTCTCAACCGGCACCGACGCGCAGCTCGATTTGCAGGAGGGGGACGAGGGCCGCATCCTCCGCATGGCCATCGACGACACCCTCTACAAAATGCTGCCCGCCGTCGACAACTATCTAACCGGCCGTACTCAAGCCGAAGCGGAATGAATACGACCCGAAGTTTTTCATTTGCCGCTTGACGGGCAAGGCTTTCCGGTTATCTATTGAAATGAGTATCCTTACAACCATTTCACATAGGTAACGCCATGAAATCCATCGCTTTCTTTCCCTTCGCGGCTTCCGCGTTTGTTTTGCTCTTTGCCGGCTGTCAAGCCGCCGGCCCCTCTTCCAGCGCCGGACGTGCGCAGATCACCCAACAAGTCGGCCAGTACCCGCCGCCGCCCGCCGGCGTTCGGCGCGTGCGCGTGGGGGTGCCGCCTTTTCAGTTGGACACCCGTCAAGGCGCGGTGGAAGGGATGAACATTGTGGCCGCAGACCAGGCCACGACCCTGTTGCTGAACACCGGACGCTTCAGTGTCATTGAACGCGCCCAGTTGGAGCAGCTCCTCAAGGAACAGGAGTTGGAGGGGATCGTGAAGTGGGACGAGATGGCGCAAATGGGCGAAGTCCGCGGTGTCGATTACCTGCTCATTGGTCGCGTGACCAGTTTCCGGGTCATGGCCTCCCAAAGCACCAGCAACTTCGGCATTGGCCGTACCCAAATTCCTTTCGGCGGCGCTTTGGGCGCGTTTGATTACAAAAACCGCAACGCCCAGATTGACGTCGAGTGCGGGATCGATCTGCGTTTGGTGGATCCCACCACCGGCGAAATCGTGGCCGCGAATTTCTCGGAATACACCCGCACCGACAGCATCCGCGGGTTCAACGTCCAAGTGCTGGGCGTTTCCACGGGCGCGGACGCCCAACTGGATCTACAGGAAGGCGACGAGGGCCGGATTCTCCGACTCGCCATCGACGATACGCTCTACAAAATGTTGCCCGCGATCGACAACTATCTGATCAGCCGCGGACAAAGCTCCGAATAAACCCAATTCCATCATGCAACCTGCCAATTCAAGGAGATCATGAGTATGAAAAATTTTCAAAAAATCTTCTCTCTCGTTTTGGCGTGGATCATGGCCTTGGCACCGGTAGCCCATGTTCAGGGCGCGTTTACCAACACCATCACGGATGATGACCGCCAGGCGGTGATTATGAATCTGCGACGCGCGGCCGCGGAGGCGCGAGCGCAATTGGATGATTTTGCCAGAGAGCAATGGGACATTCAATCCAGGGCGGACCAGATTGGAAACACCCCGGAGGATATCACCGAATGGGTTGGGGCGCATATCGCATGGATTCCCTACCACGGAGTACTTCGCGGGGCGCGGGGAACCCTGATGGAAGGTCGCGGCAATCACTTGGATCGGGCCCTCTTGTTGTCGGCCCTGCTGAAAGCGGCGGGACACGAAGACGTGAAACTGGTCCCGGCAAAGGACCACCTTCCCGGGGATCAAGTTCAAGCCGCCATTCAAGCCGCCATTCAAGCCGCATTGGCTGCCGCGGTTACCACGGGGCCCGAAGGTCAACCGATTCCCGCCGATGAGGATGATACGACCGAGATGGATCCCCGGACCGAAGAGATCATTCAACGCGGAAATGAAATACAGGGAAACGTGCGCCGGCGCGCACACCATCTCCAACAACCCCTTTCCAGCCGTCTGTTGTATCAATCCCCGAAAGCCGAAGGCCATGCCATTCCATCCGGGGCTTGGTCTGATTATTGGACCGTGGCCTTGGACGGAATCCCCCTCCAACTCGGCGTGCCGGGAATTGCCCCCCCTCCGGAAGCGCCTCAACCTACCGGTGATGCCGTGGATCCCGATGAGCTGCCCGAAGCGCTTTACCACATGATCGAATTGCGCTTTAATGGGGTGGTTTGGGAGGGAGGCGATGTGGAAAACAAACTCGTCTTTGAACACACCGTCAGAGCGGCCGACTTGATCGGAAAACCCATCCAATTCAACATCAAAAGCCAGTCGGGTTCGATTCCCGCGTCATCTGATCTCATTCAACAAGGACAAGAGGAACTCAAAAAACAATATCGCGAAGCGATGCTCGCCCAAAATGAGTGGTTCCCGGTGTTGTCGATTGGAGATGAGTATTTCTGGGACAAAGCGATCAGCGAACACGGGGTACTGAATGACAATCCACAGGAGTCGGGGGTGGCACGGGGGATGCGACAAGCCGCCGGTGCCCTTGGGGGCATCCGTATGGGGGCCCGATCCCGCGGTCCCAGCGCACACCTGATCGGACTGGAGATGGAATGGGTCAGTGCATCTCCCGGACAACCCGCCGTTCGTCAAAACCGGGTCCTCTATGACGCCCTGCCCGGCCAAGACCCAAGCAGGATCGATGAACTGAACTTTGACGACGACAAACGCCTTTCCCGGGCGGTCGCCTTCAGCTCTCATGGAAACCTCCTCGCCCTGCCCGGTGATCTCGGTTCCGAGTATATCCATGCGCGAATCAATTTTGACACCGCCAACCTATACGCCTCCATTGCGGACATGCTGGAGGCCCTTCAACTCGAAAATCCGGAAGCTCTCGGACGATTGGTCGACAATTTTGATCCGGGGATCATCGATTTACTTGCTTT
Source organism: PVC group bacterium (assembly GCA_003565815.1). Lineage (GTDB taxonomy): Bacteria > Verrucomicrobiota > Kiritimatiellia > SS1-B-03-39 > UBA6053 > PXAS01. The sequence continues at coordinate 3,481 of PXAS01000497.1, read as the reverse complement.
GAGCACCACGGTCAGGGATATGCGTTCCAACCAAGCCTCCCTCTTTATCGAACGTCCGCTGCTCTTGGGGAAAGTGCATCGCTACCAACTGGACGACGAGAAAATGACCGCTCAAGAAATCTTGGATTTCATCTTTGCCCAATACGGTTCGCTGGAGGCCGACCCGGAGTCAGCCAGAAAAGAACGTTTTCAATTCGGTTTGGTGCAAACCATTCTGGAAGATGCTTTTGCCGAGGGATTCCAAGTCAACGAAACGTTGGTGACGCGAGTACAAAACACCGCCAAGGCCTATGCGGAATCACTTGCGGGCGGCGATCAATGGTTACGATTGCAAAATGAAGGTGACTTGGAATCGCTCGCCCTGCCAATCGGCAGGCAAACCCGCGAAACCCTGCGCGCCACCTTGGCGGCGGGAAGTTGGGTTTACCTCGACGCAAATGCAACCGACGGTGACCTGCTCTGGTGGGATTTCAATCCGGAAAGCGGTGATCTACTTGGACGATACAACGAAGGCTGGGGCGCGGTTGCACTCGAACGTGGCACGATCTATTCGCTCATTGCTTTGGGCTCTGGGATGGGCATGAGAATATTGTGTGCCAGTACCGCCGCCGTGTCTCCCAACCAAGAAGCCGCAATACTCAGATGTTTCGGGGCATTCTTATGTGGATTGGTCCTCGGCGCCATATTGGCAACAATCACAGTCGCAAGCGGAGGGGCAACAACTCCGCTCGTAATTGCCATTCCATTTCTTTGTTCCCCCGGAGCGTAAATCGAAGATTCAATCAAACCGCCTGCTTATGAGTATAAAAAAAAAGTTGACTGAACGTGTTGCTCACGGCCTGACTTTGGTGATGACTTGCGCATTTTCCTTGGGGCTGGCGCAGACACCTCTCCTCGCGAACTCGATCATCGCCACCGCCGACACCGAAGGATACATCGGCCCTTGCGAAAACTGCCCCGGCGGCACCGGATTTGGCTCCATCGCCCGGCGATACCACGCGATTCAACACTGGGAGGACGGAAACCCGCTGTTGCTGGATGCGGGAAATTTTCTGTTTGGTCCGCAAAGCGCAAAAGACAGAGGAGAATTTATCGCCGGTGCCTACCAAAAAATGGGGTACCGGGTGGTCAATGCGGTGCCCTCGGATTTCCGACACGGCGCGGAGCTTGCCAAGGAGAGATTCCAAGAAACCGGGGCCCAAGTGGTGTCCGCCAATTTGCGGGATGGCGCCGGTGAACCGTTGTTTCAAGCCGCCACCTCGCTCGAACATGATGGGCTGAGTTGGACGATCATTGGACTCAGCGCCCAGCCGGCGCCGTGGGAAGAAAAGGGCGTGGACCCAAACCGATATCCCAACCTCACCGTCGCCCCTCCGGCGGACGTGTTGTCGGAACTCCTCCCCACCCTTGCCGCGACCGACCGGACCATCGTGCTCTATCATGGCGGTCCGGAAGGCTTCCGGGAAATTCGGGAAGCAGGAGGGGATCGGGTCGATTTGTGGATCACAGGGGGATTCCGTTCCGTGCCGGACGCTTTGAAAGAACAGCTGATTGCCCCCCCGCGGCACGGCACCGCCCTCATAGTGATTGATCCGCAAGCCTCGCCCCTCGCCCCGGGAAAAACCCATTCACTGGGGCCGGATCAGCCAAGCGCGGAGATCAGCCGCGATGGCGCCTCCCTGCTTCATAAGTTACCCTCACTGGCCGGGATGGCCACAGAGCGGGACATCCGTCCGCTTCCCGGTGATTTCGACTGGTCAAGCGAAGGCGAGGGTGCTCTGCTCTCCTTTGTGGACAACTTGGGCTGGAGTCTCACCGTGAACCATCTCGAAATCAAGGATCGGTTTGGGGAAGTCGGGCCGGAGACCGAGGGTAACCGTTTCGTCATTTTTTCAACAATCTGGACCAATCGCATCCCTCTTGCATATCCGATGTTATTGGACAAACCGGAGGGGGTGCAGGTCGATTCTCTTCCCCGGCAATTGTTTTTAATCGCCAACCACACGAAGGTTTTTCGCCCCGCAATCGGAAACGGAGCCCCGGACAACGCCATTCCGGAACGCTTTGCGGTCTGGACCCGGGGTGATTCACGCTCAGGCCGGGTCGCGTTTGAAATTCCTCCCGATTTCTCGCCGGATGACCTAGAACTGCGCTTTTACCACAACGAATTCGCGCCCGTCGGGGTGCTGATCACCGGAAAACCGGCGGAGAAGAAGGCGGAGGATGAGATCCTCGGGGATGCGTATCAAAGCAATGAGGTTGCCGGCCTGATCATGAATCGATTCGAATGGGTGGATGAATGGAACGGGGTCGAAGCGGCTCCGGGAAAACGCCTTCTGGCCGTGGATCTCCTTGGCCGCGGACGACTCCCCTACCCCACTCCGGCGCTCGCGATGGACCTCGGCGCCGACCCGGACGAGATGGTCGACAACCCCAGGGTCATTCCGTACACGCAAGCCGCTGATTTTATCCGCGTCGTGCATCCTGACGGGTATTATTACGGAATTGAAACGGCGCTGACCCCGATGCCGGAAAACTGGTACCTTCTCCCGGATCTTTACACGGGCTACACCCTCGTCTTTTCCGTTCCCGAACAAGCCGCGGACTCCGTGGACCTTGCGGCGTACTTTCCTCTCATGGCCACCACAACCGGAGGCCGTCTTGATCTGCCGGATCCCCTTCGTTTCCCGCTGAGCCGTGACGCGGGGCCCGCCGTTCCCGCCGCCGAGTCGATTGAGGCTTTTCAGGACGGTGAAATTCACACCCGCCTGGTATCGGTTGAAACCGTCAATCAATGGGGGACGGAACTGCAGGCGGAAGACGGACAGGAATTGTGGGTCTTCGCCCTCGAATTGACCAATCAATCGGAAAACAACGGGCTTTTCCCGCTGGGATCACGCACACAGGTTCGAGCGCAGGGGCAGGTTTCTTCAAGCCCTCTTGCGGTTACCGATGCCTGGGGAAACCAAGTGGAATCCGTTTTTGTGCTTCCGGTCAACGAACCCGTGCGTCTCCATTTTGTTCATGCAGTGCCCGCCGACGCCCAAACGGTTGAGTTGCAATACGGCGGAACGGAAACCTCCCAAACCATTGCCCTGTCGCCGGATGACACGGAGGGAGAGGACTCCGATTCCCAAATCATTGCAAGCCGTGAAAGCACCCCGCCCGACTCAGCGTCCAGCGCGCCGTCCAGCACACCATCAACGCCCCCCCGGGAACAGGAGACGGTGGCGCCATCCCAAGCAGCAGACGAAGCTGTGGACGAAATGGCAGAAGCGCCCGATCTGCCGCTTCCGGACTTCACGGCGGAAACCCTGCCCATGGACACCGAAGCGCATCCCCTGCAACACCCCATTGATTTGCAGGTCCGGGGACAAAACGACATTCTCGAACTCAGCATCACCCGGGCGCATGTGTTCAACAACATTCACGGCGTGGCCTTGGAGGACGGCAAAGTCGTTCTGGGTCTGGACCTGCGCAT
>PXAS01000439.1 GCA_003565815.1 PVC group bacterium | reverse complement strand
TTTTCCTCTCGTTCAGCCCTCGAGGGCTTCCTCTCCACCCTTTGCACGGCGGCCTGTCCGAAATGCCATCACGTCGGCGCCCTCAAACGCCACAGCCACATTTATGGCTATATCTCCCCACGCGAACGGGGCATTCGCGCCCGGCGCGTGTACTGCAACCCCAAGCGCGGGGGCTGCGGTCATGCCCCCTCGGTGCGCTTGGCGGAGTCCCTTTACTACCGCTGTCTCTCTGCGGCTGTCGTTTGGGCCTTTCTCTCTGCGTGGATGGACAAGGCCTCTGTCCGTGAGGCCTGGGAGGCCGCAGGTGAGCCGCTTTCCATCGACTGCGCCCGCCGCATTCTCCGCAGCCTTCACGCCGCCACCGCCTCCCTGCGCACCACGCTTTCCGCCAGAGCCCCTCCGCCAGCGGATCAAATAGGGGCGCGGAACCCCTCCGTCCAAACGCTGCTCCACCTACGGTCGGTGTTCGGAACAGAGGACCCAATCCGCGCATACCAGGCGGGCGTGCAATCGCCGTTTCCGTTCCGGTAATTCCCACTCTCTGACCGCTTCATCTCCCCTTGGCAAGCTTTTCCGAACCCCGGCAACACGACCCGCATCCGCTTTCCGCTCCCCCACGGGCCCTGGGCATGGCAAAAGAGGACTTCACCCCCAAAAAAGGAGTCCTATGAAGCGCATCAGCGTCTATCTCAAGCTCCGGGTGGTCGGTGCCATCGAAACCGCCCCCGGAATCACCATCAAATCCCGCATTCAGGAGGTCGCCAAACGCACCTTCCACGATGAGGACGGCGTCCCCCATGTCTTTACCTGGCGCACCATCCAGACCTGGTATTCCCTCTACAAGCAGAAAGGCGTCGAGGCTCTCCGCTCCCGCACCCGCGCCGACAAGGGCCGCACCCGCAAGGTCGAACCCGAATCCATCCGCGAGGCCATTGAAGCCGTTCTCCCTGAGTTCCGCGACACCCGCCACACCAAAATGGCGCTCTACCGACGCGCCATCGAACGCGGGCTGATCTCCAGACAGTCCTGCGCCCAGACCACCTGGTTCCGCATCATCCGCCAGTACGATCTGCTCTCCCCTGCGGATCAGACCCAAAGCAAACGCCGTCTGGCTTTTTCCAAGGCGCACGCCAACGAAATGTGGCAGATGGACACCATGTTCGGCCCTCATCTCAAAAACGGCAAGGGGCACACGCAGGCCAAGCTCATCGCCTTTATTGACGACGCCTCCCGGGTCATTCCCCACGGCGAGTTCTTCTTCTCGGAGAATACCGAAAACCTCATCACCTGCCTGCGCTCCGCCTTCTACAAGCGCGGCCTGCCCGACACTCTCTATGTCGACAACGGTGCCATCTATACCTGCGCGGAGATCAATCAGATCTGTGCGCGGGTCGGGACTCTGCTCTGCCACACTCCCGTGCGCGACGGGGCCGCCAAAGGCAAGATCGAACGCTTCTTCCGCGGCGTGCGCGACCGCTTCCTCATCCGCGAGCTGGATCTTTCCAGCCTGGAGGCACTCAACCGGCAGTTCCGCGACTGGGTCGAGAACGAGTACCACACCTCCGTCCACGGCACCCTTCAGATGAAGCCCATCGACCGCTTTGCCATGGACACCCGCCGCCTCCGCTTCCTCGACCCCATGGAGGCCAACGACGAACTCTTCTTCTTCGAGGAAAACCGCGCCGTGCGCAAGGACAACACCTTCCAGCTCGGTGGCATCCGCTTCGAGGCCCCCCGCGACCTCTCCGCGCGTACCATCCACGTCCGCCACCGCCGCGGGCAGCCCGGACGCGTCATCGTCTTCTACAAAGGCGAACGTATCGGCCAGGCCCTCCCGCTGGACTTCCTCGCCAACGACCGCGCTCCGCGCGAGGCGACGGCCTGACTGCCGGCCCCTTCGACGTTCAATGTTCGATGTTGGACGTTGAACGTTCGTATTTTCCCGTTTCCCATATCCCTTATCCAAGAACCCCCATGATCAACCAATACTTCGGCCTCAGCGCCAACCCCTTCGACCCCGCCGTCACCGAACTGCTTCCCCATCAGCAGGCCGTCTTCGATGTGCTCACCGTACACGCCCGCCAGGGCGGGCTCTGCCTCCTGATGGGCGAGCCCGGCACTGGCAAGAGCGTGCTCAAAACCGCCCTCGTCGATCACGACCCCAAACGCCTCATCACCCCCGTGCTCAACCGCACCCTCCACACCTACTCCGGCTCCCTCCAGATCCTCTGCGAAGCCTTCGGGGCCGAGGCCAAGGCGCGCGACACCCACCGCGAACGCGCCCTCATCGAGGTCGCCCACCGCCTCCACACCGAAGGAAAGCTCCTCATGCCCATCATCGACGACGCCCACCTCATGGAGCTCGACGCCCTGCGCAAGCTGCGACTGCTCTTCGAGGACTTTCCCCGCAACCACTGCCTGCTGCTTGTCGCCCAGCCCCCCATGCTCGACAAGCTCCGCCTGCTCGTCAACGACGACCTCCGCTCCCGCATCACCTACTCCCACGTGCTCAAACCCCTGCTCGCCGAGGAGCTCCAGTCCTACATCCTCCGCGAACTCGACCGCGTCGGACTCGGCCACAACACCTTCACCGAAGAGGCCCTCGCCCTGCTGCTGCGCTCCTCCGAAGGCCTGCTCCGACGCTGCCGCAACCTCTGCGTCTCCTGCCTCCTCGAAGCCGTGCGCGACCGCACCAAAACCGTCGACCTCCCCCAGATCAACCGCGTCCTGCTGCAACCCCACTGGAGAACCGAACGTGACCTCACCGCCCGCTAACCCGACCGCCAGGCATCCCCTCAAACGATGGGACGCAGCGGACATCCGCCGCGCCCGTCA
>PXAS01000441.1 GCA_003565815.1 PVC group bacterium | reverse complement strand
ACAAAGGAAACGCGGCCTGTCCCCCGAGGGAAACGGCGGGCAGGCGCACAAAAACCAAGGCGAGAAATACCGCGAGCAGACCGTATGCCGGATGGTCCAGCAATTGGATGGGCAAGGCCCGCCCTCCCCGGCCCAAGGATTGCGCCGGTGGCGTCAGGGCGGCGTCACGCGAAGGCAGCCAACCCGCCAAAACACTTGCGCCGATCCCCAGCATCAAGGCACTCGCCACTTCGCCGGTGGACCAAAGGGCGGCGCGGGAAATCTCCCGCACATAGAGGCTGGATAAAGTCCGGCTGACCCCCTGAACGCTGAGGCGGGCCACCCAAAAACCGAGCGCCACCCCCATGAAACTACCGATCACGCCCAGAAACAAGGCTTCGATCCACCAACTGCGGCGAATCACGCGGGTGGGAACGCCCAAGGCACGGAGAATGGCGATTTCTTCCCGGCGACGCACCACGGCCGCATCCAAGGCTTGCAGGATCAGGTACAGACTCACCAATAGCGCCAGGAGCGATAGCGCGGAAAGATTCATGCGAAAGGCCGCGGAAAGCCTGGCGGCGGTCTGACCACGGGCTTCGGCGCTGACCATTTGCACCCCCGGCGGCAGGGCGGAGGACATCTCCGCCTGTTCCACTTCTGTAAAGGGGGCGCCGCCATGGGTGAAAATTTCCACGCGATCCACCTGCCCCTCGCGTCCGGTCTGGGTCTGCAGGGTCGCGATATCCACGATCAAGGGGCCTTTTTGGTTCCGTCCGCCATCCGGCAAAATTGCGCCGACCGACCACTGGGCGGGACCCGATTCCGTGGTCAGCATCAGCGAATCCCCGGGCCGGAGTCCTTCCGCGTCGGCAAAAGTCTGCGACAGAAAGACCAGTCGTTTTCCCCGCAATGCATCTTGGAACGCTTCCGAGGATTGCACCGAATCGGGCAGGAACGTTTGCAGTGAATCGTCCAAATTCACCAGATTCCGTGCCGCGAGCAGATCGAAACCGAGAACGGGGACTCGTTCTCCCTGATTGAGAATGGCGGAGCTTTCCAACACCGGCAGTAGCACCACCGGGCGCAGGCCCATGGACCTTCGGATCGCGCCCAATTGATCGTCGGGGATGGGCCCCGCAAACGCTTCCACCGAAGCGGCGCCTCCGCCGGAAAGCGCCTCGGTAAATACGTCGAAACCTGCGACGGAGGCCCGGTTCGCCAGACGCACCCCCAAAAACGCGGCCACGCCGGTCCCCAGCAACAGGGTCATCAACAAATGGGATCCGGGAGATTTCCGCCAGTGGCGGAGGCTGATCCAGCGCCATAACAAGACATTCATGATCGGGAGGAGTTCTCCAGCAACCGTCCGTCCAGCAGGTGCAAAACCTCGTCGCAAATGCGCGTGGCGGCTTCACTGTGGGTCACCATTACCAGGGTGATGTTCGCCTCGCGGGTCAGGGTATCCAACAAATCCAGAATGGTTTCCCCGGTCACCGAATCCAGGTTGCCGGTGGGTTCATCCGCCAAAAGGATTTGTGGCGAAGACGCCAAGGCACGGGCAATGGCGCAACGCTGCATCTCCCCGCCGCTGAGTTGATCGGGAAAGGCATGGGCACGGGCGCCGAGCTGAACACGTTCGGCCAGTTCAAAGGCTTTTTGACGGGCCGTGTCGCTGGAAACGCCATTCAACAAAAGGGGAAAGGCAATATTTTCCCAAACGGAGAGCGTCGGCAGCAAATGGAAAAACTGGAAAACCGTCCCCACCGTTTTCCGTCGCAAACGGCTCAGGGTATCCGCGTCCGCATCTTCCAGCCGGACCCCGCCGATGAGGATCGAACCCGTGTCAAAGCGGTCCACCCCGCCCAGGCAATTCAGCAAAGTGCTTTTGCCGGAGCCGGAAGGCCCCATGAGGGCAATGCGCTTTCCGGCGGGAATGGAAAGGCTGATGCCGTTCAACACGGCACGGCTTTGATAGGATTTGGAAAGGTTTTCGCACTCAATCAGCATCGACATAATCTTCAATCGCTTGTCATCGGTTTTCATTACCAAAAACAAGAAATTGAATGATGAATTCAGGGCGTGGGACGCGGCGGAGCGACTTGATCCGGGGATTCAAAACGGCGGAATGTTTCTGAGGGGGTGCAAGCGCGCCGGTGAAGATTTGGCTCCAAGGATTTTCATTGGGTCCCCCCTGCTCTCAAGAACCTCAGGGTCCGGTCGGGGGCGGGTCGACCTGATCCGGGGATTCGAAACGGCGCATCGTTTCCCCGGGATTGAAGCCCCGTCCCTGACGTTCCGGATCGGGATTCACTTCCAAGTCTTGGGGACGTAGTCGTGTTCCTGCGGGAAGCACGACCGCGCCTTCGGGTCCGGGATTCACTTGGTCGGGACTGCGTTTGGGTGGCCGGGTGGGCAGGCCGGTGACCGGATTTACGCCGGAGCCGCCGGTCGGATCGGCATCTCCGTCCTGAAGACGATCCAGAGGGCCGGGAACCACGCCCGAAGCCGTTTGCGTCTCCTCACCAGGTGGTGTGACAGCCACCACGATCAGTACTTTTTCGCCAGTATCATCGGGGGTTTCGAATCGTTCGTAAATTGTTCCGTCCTCACCCTCATGAATTTCATAGGCACCCGTGGCCGGGTGATCCTCGCCGTTTTCATAATAGACCGTGCGAGTTCCCCGCTGATTCAAAATTGTCACCGCGGGAATGGTTGGCTTTCCACCCTGCGCAGCGGCCCCTTCCCCATGGCCACGCAAATTCGCGGAGGGGGGTCCCACCAAACGGGGGGCATCCCGTCCGGTGCGGGCGGGCACCGGACTTTCCGGCATCCCTTCGGGTCGATGAAAGCCTT
>PXAS01000048.1 GCA_003565815.1 PVC group bacterium | reverse complement strand
GCACGGTGCCGACCCCTTCCACCTGATCCAGACCTTCCTTGTCTATCACCAGACCCATCTTGTCACAGACCTTTCTGGCGACCGTCTCACCTACCCCTTCAATATTGAGGGCGGCCAGCACCTTGTAGTCCTCAATAGGGATCATCTTGCGGTTGGCCACATGATGGAACATCTTGGCCGCCGACCGGTCCCCGTACCCTTCAACCTGGCGCCAATCCTCTACAGTCATCCGGAGGACTTTTGAGGCCGTGTCAAAGCCAAGGCTCACCAAGCTGGCGCACACGGCAGGCCCACACTCCTCAATACCCAGCCGGGACAGGGACGACTGCAGCAGCTTGGCTTTGGTCCCTACACAGGCTTGCGACGTACACCACACGTCCTGGCCGTCGTTCTCTGTAGCCGCCCCACAGGCAGGGCAATCGCGAGGGGGCTTGATCTCTTCACCCTCGGTAAATGCTGCTGTGATGGCGGGAATCACGCTGCCGGCTCGTTCCAGCACCACCTCCGAACCAATGCCCACATTTAGGCGCTTGATCTGCTGCAGGTTGTGCAAGGTTGCCCGGGTGATTGTCACCCCATCCAACTCGGTTGGTTCCAGCAGGGCCACCGGGGCGATTCTGGTTTTGCTGACCTGCCAAGTTACATCAAGAAGTTTTGACGTGGCCTGGGGGTTGGCCACCTTGTAAGCGATACTGTGCCGGGGGTGGTGGGAGGTGGTACCCAGCGACTCGCCATACTCCATGTCAGCCAGCTTGATTACCAGCCCGTCCACGGGGTATTCGTTCTCTTGCTCCTCCAGCATAGTGGTTTCAATGTCGATCTCGGCCAGGTCCGCCAGGGTGCAGGAGCCAATAGAAATGGAATGAGGCATGAACACTATAGGTGCCCCCTCGGCCTGGTAATCCAGACTGTTCAGGATCCCCGCTGCCGCATTCCTGCAGGATTTGTAGGGCCGGCCGTCCGGACGTTTGAGTTGGGGGAGGTCCGGTTTCAGCACCACCAACTCCCCCCGTTCGACCGGCTGAGTTTGCAGCTCAAAGTCGATTAAGGAGTTGCGGGAGGTTATGTCCTCGCCAACGTACCCGTCACCTCGGGTAACAAGCTGGTTGGGGCGGATCTCAGAAGCCACCCCGTCAAATTTTGGGCAGAACACAAACTCCTCCTGATCACTGCGGGCCACCGACTTAGCCCACTTCATCAACTCCTCTTGGGTATAGCACTTATTCAGCGACAGCATGGGTACCTCATGCTGGATGGTGCCTGCTGCCGCTGGTATCCTATGGATCAAGGCGTTGTCGGGGTCCAGTTCCCGCAACTGCTCCACCAACTTATCGTACTCGGCGTCAGAGATTTCCGGACTCTGCTCCTCCCAGTACAACTTGTCATGGCGCTTGATCTCTTCCTCAATTTTTCTGATCTTTTCCATTTCAACCCTCCGTCCTTATAGACACGTCCCTCATAACCACTTGAGGAGACTCATCACCCATTGTTTGAGTGAGGAAAACATCAACATCTACCCCGTGTACTGGAGCGCCCGTGGCCTCCTGAAACTGCTCCAGTACATTTTGGATAGCTGATCTTATCCGGTTCTCATGGATTCTCTTGATCTCTTGAAACTGGTGGTAAGGTGAGCTCAATGTTGTTTCCTCCTAAGCATTGGTTTAATTTGTCAGATATTACCTCTTTTTCCTTGTGATGGTTGTAGTTCACAACCCCGAGATGAACACATAGCAAACTCATCGCAATGCACATGAACATCAAGATGAAGAACAACTGCTCAAACTGCTTCCTGGACATTTAGGTACCTCAGTGAATATGTGTCAGTCTGATACTAACCTTCACACCAGTAGGCTCACCCTGCAGTGCCCGTACATCCTCAGTACCCATCACCTTCTTCAAAGCTGTGACATCTGGTTTAACCACATGCCACAATTGATCTGCCTTTCCCATGCTCTTCAGTCTCTCATAAAGAGCAATGGTGTCTATAGTATCAAACACCAAGGTCTCGGAGAAAGCAGCTCTTGCGTTGGGTGTTTCAACCTTTTTCTCCTTATTATCCAGGTACCAATCAGTGAGGTCTTCCTTGATTGCTTTTAATTCTTTTTCCATTGCCTTAATCTGGAAGTCCAGGACTGCTGCTGCTTCCACCTTTTCATCCAAAGACATCGTCGGTAGTCTCTTGGTTATGTTCTCCATCACGTCACCTCACACCTTTGAAGGTTAATCTGTAGTGGGCGTGATCCGCCACGTCCCCGCCGGCCATTGGTACAGTTCAAGATCCTGCTTCACCTGGGCCGGGTTGCGGCCGTCGCGGTAAAAGCGCACCAGTACCACCCCTCCCTCGATCAGCTCGCAGAGGAACAACCGCCGATCCTCCTGGCCGTCCTCCTGGCCGTCCTCCTCGGCTGTCCGGGGATGCCACACCCCGCCGATCAACCGGCCGAGCAAGTGACGGTCGCCCGGCTGGTTGCTCCCGCCGGTGGCGTAGACAACGAATATATCCTGTTTTGTATCGCCGTCGTAAACTGCCTCGATGTCCACACCGCTACCCCAACCGGCTGTAGTGGTGACGATCCCGGCGGTCTTGTGGCCGAGCCGAGAGACCGAGCTTTTTCCATTGTTGATTTCTGCTTTAAAGTGTGCCATGGTCGTGCCTCCTGTAGGTGGTTGTGGTTTGCTCAACTCCGCTGTTTAATTTTCTTGATCCTCCGGTCAATTCCTCCAATTTAACTCCTTTGGTTGGATGATGATTTTGTAAACGGACCCTGGAATAACGCCACCTCTGCCGGTGCGGTGGAGTTCGAGGAGGTCTTCTGCCTCTACCTGTGTCAGGGGG
>PXAS01000468.1 GCA_003565815.1 PVC group bacterium | reverse complement strand
TGGGGTGAGTTCCGGGGCTCCACGCGGACCCTGCCGTCGTGCTGGCTCCGTGCTCCTCCGTGTTCTCCAGCGAGCTTGCGAGCGGGTGGTTCATTCGGTTGCGGGTGAAATCTGCGTTAGGGCATTGTGGTTGCAAAGCCATTTTCTTCGCGGGCGCGGTCGATGACGCGCTGCCAGAGGAGGCTTTCAGCGAGAGGGACTTCGGGGCTTTCGGTTTTGCCCTGGCGCAGGCATTCGCGCACGTGGGCGATCTCAAATTGAAATCCGGGCGGGTGATAGGGGTAATAGGATTCCTCGACGGCGTTGCCGGTGTGGAGCGTCACCCGATCAGCTTTCCTGAAGGGGGCGGGCAATTGAATGGACCCTTCGGTGCCGTGAATGCGGGCAATGTGCGGGGTTTCGGTGCGGATGGAACAGGTCAGCGTGGCCGTTTCCCCTTTGCCAAAGCGGAGCAAAAGCGCCGACTCTTCGTCCACCCCGGTTTCGCCCCGATGCATGAAGGCGCGGCTGTCTTTCAGATCCGTGCCGAGCGCGAAGGTGGAAAAGGCGAGGGTGTAGATGCCCACGTCCCAGAGGGCGCCGCCGGCGAGATCGGGATTGAGCAGACGTCCTTCGGGTTTCCAGGGAGCCCGGAAACAAAAAGAGGCTTCCGCCATGCGGGGTTCGCCGATTTTTCCGGCTTGGATCCATTCTTTGGCCACATGCCAGGACGGGAAGAAGCGGCTCCACATTCCCTCCATCAAAAAAAGGTTCCGCCCGGCGGCAAAGGTCATGAGCGGTTCCAACTCGGCGGCGGAGGTGGTGATGGGTTTTTCACAGAGCACATGCTTGCCGGCTTCCAGACACATTCGAATCTGTTCGGCGTGGAAACAATGGGGGGTGGCGATATACACGATGTCAAGTTCGGGATCGTCCAGCATCTCCCGGTATGCGCCGTATACTTTTTCCGCGCCGTGCTCGTTGGCAAAGCCGTGGGCGCGCAGATATTGACTGGAGGCCACCGCGCGCAGGGTACAGCCGGAGACGTTTTTCAGGCTTCGGGCAAAATTTGCGGCGATGTTGCCGGGACCGAGTATGCCCCATTGGATGTTTGGATTGGCCATAAAAATCCCGTGGAAATTAACGGAGGTTGATCAGGGGTTCGGGAAATGAAATGGCATGGATTTCCTCTCCGTCAACCAAAACCCGCAAAATCACCCCGTAAAACGAGCGGTTGGCCGGGCGGTCGGCATTCAAGGGCACTTCGTAGGCCACTTCCAACTCTTCAAGTCGCCTGCCCGCGCGCAAGGCCTCGTTGATTTGCAGCACGACACGCGGCGTGGGGACGTTCGCGACCTCGATGCGTTCGCCGGTATCTTCGTAAAACACCGCTTCCACCCGGGCCCGGCCGGCGGGGACTTCGGGGGCGCCGCGCACGTGCCGCAGGGAAAAGCTGATCAATCGCATCTCTTCGAAAAGCGCGCTTTGGGCAAAGCGCTCGATTTTGATGTCGCTCAGCAATAAATTGGGACTGGCCCGCTCGGGTTCGCGGGGCGGGTCGACCCGGGGACGTTGCGGGATCGGGGTCGGAATGGGACGGGGGGTCGGCGGAGGCGGCTCCGGCGTGGGCACGGGTCTTTCCAACAACTCCAAGCGTCGCCTCAGAATTTGAATTTCGATTTGCGCGGAGCGGGCGGCGTCCGAATTTTCCGGGGCGAGACGCAGGATTTCCTCCCAGGCGCCAATGCTTTCCCGGAACATGGACCGCTGTCCGTAGAGTCTGGCCAGTTCGACCCTGGCCTGCAGATTTTCGGGATCGTTGCGAATGATCTGTTTGAGCAAGCGGTCGGCATCGAGCAAACGTCGTTCGGAAATGAGTTCGCGGGCCTGCCGCAGTTGTTCGGCGCTCGACAAACCATCGGTGCGCGGAATGGGGGTGGGGGTGGGCAGCGGCAATGGGGTCGGCGTGGGCAATGGGCGCAGCTCTTCCAGATCCACGTACCCCCGCCACCGCGGGGCCATGCGCACCAGAAAAAATCCTTGCGCGACCACGAAGGCCAATGCCAGGACCATGGCCACCCATTCGAGGGGGGAGCGACGGCGGGTTTGCACCGGGCGCGGCACGGGCACGGTGAGGTAGCGAATGTCGGTCTTGCCAAAGGTGAGGATATCGCCGGCTTCGAGCAATACCTCGCCGTCGACGGCCGCGTCATTGACCCGTATGGGATTGCGCGCCCCCAAATCCCGCAGGCGGGCGTGGCTTTCCGACCAATCGATCTCGGCATGATGCCGCGACACCAGGGTGTCGTCCTCGAAGATCACATCGCAATCGGCCTCCCGTCCAAAAAGGACGGGAGAATGCCGGAATACCATACTTTGGCCGGCACGGGAACCGTTTTGAAATTCGATTTTGATCATTGGAAAGCGATGAGAAAGCGTAAAAGGTGGAAAAGTAGATGTGGAGGCACAAACAAAGATGCCTAAGGCTTGACCACGTCCAATCCATATTGCAGGATACGTGCCCTTATGCAAAACGACAAAACAACAAAAATTTCTTTAGACATCCTGACGGGCCTGTGCAAGCGCAGGGGATTTATTTTTCAAAGTTCCGAAATCTACGGGGGCCTGAACGGGTTCTGGGATTATGGCCCGTTGGGCACGGAATTAAAGAACAATCTGCGGGACGCCTGGTGGCAGGACATGGTCCGCAGTCCGCCGGTGGGGCCCGACGGCGAGGTGGTCAACATTCTCGGTCTGGACAGCTCCATCATTCAAAATCCCCGGGTTTGGGAGGCTTCCGGGCATGTGGGGGGCTTCAACGACCCCATGTCCGACTGCCGCGAAAGCAAATCCCGCTATCGCGCCGACCATTTGCTGGTGTATCTGCCCGCATCCGGGGACGGCCATGGATTCGCCTGCCTGACGGGCAACGAGGCGGATGCGGAAAAACGCATCCGCAAACAGGCCAAGGCCGACCCCTCCGCGTACAAGGTCATTCCGTTTCCCGAACTCAATCCCGCCGATTTGGCCCGCGTCTGGGGGCCAGACGCCACCGGTCCGGGCACGCTCACGGAACCGCGCCAGTTCAATCTCATGTTCAAGACCTACATCGGAGCCGCTTCCGGCGAGGACAATCTCGCCTACCTGCGCCCCGAAACCGCGCAGGGGATTTTCACCAACTACAAGCACGTGGTGGACACCATGCGGGTCAAACTGCCCTTCGGCATCGCCCAAATCGGAAAATCTTTCCGCAACGAAGTCACGCCCCGCAACTTCATTTTCCGCTCCCGCGAATTCGAGCAAATGGAACTGGAATGGTTCTGCCATCCCGACGAGGCCCAGAAATGGTATGATTTCTGGGTGGCCGAACGTCTGAAATGGTGGGAATCCCTGGGGATTCGCGCCGAGTACCTGCAACGCCGCGACCACGATCCCGATGAGCTGGCCCACTATTCCACCGCCTGTGCGGACGTAGAATACCGCTACGGCTTCACCGACCCCGAATACGGCGAATTGGAGGGCGTGGCCCACCGCGGCGATTACGACCTCACCCAACACCAGACGTTTTCCGGCACCAAACTGGAATATTTCGATCAGGAAACCAACACCCGGGTGCTGCCCCACGTGATCGAACCCTCCTCCGGTCTCACCCGGGGGGTGCTGGTCCTGCTCAACGAGGCCTACCGCGAAGAATTCGTGCCCAAAGGGGACACCGAAGGCGGACCCCTCGAAGCCGTCCCCGGCAGTCAACCGCCGGAAGGCTACGAAAAGCGGGTGGTCATGCGTTTTGCCCCCCGCCTCGCCCCCGTGAAGGTCGCCGTGTTCCCCTTGCTGAAAAACCGCCCCGAACTGGTCGAAAAAGCCAAGACGCTGCACGCCGACTTGCGCCGGGAGTGGGCGGTGGACTACGACCAGACCGGGGCCATTGGCCGCCGGTACCGCCGCCAGGATGAAATCGGCACGCCCTTTTGCGTGACCATCGATTTTGACAGCCTGGAAGACGACACCGTGACCGTTCGCGAACGCGACAGCATGGGCCAGGAGCGGGTCGCCATCGGCGACCTCCGGGCCTGGCTGCGCGACCGGGGGCTCTAAGCCATGGAAATAGCATTGCCACGGGACCCATTTTCACGTTAGACTCTCCAGATTATGACCGACGAGCCCGAAGTCCAAACCGAAGAAAACATCAAGGCCGGAAGCTACCGGCTTTGCGAGGCTTGTGGCATGTTCATTCCCCAGCACTTGGACGTCTGCCCGGAGTGCGGCGCCTACGAAGACGAGGACGAGCCCCCGATTCCCGTTCACAAGGGGGATGTGATCCTTCTGAACAGCCTGTTCCTGATCATGATTTTGCTGTTGTTCACGCTCGCCCGCGGAAGGGAAAGCGCCAGGGCGGGTGAAGTCGAGCGCATGACGCGGCTCAGCGTATGGCAAGGGGAGGGGGCCGCGCCGGAACCGACGCCATTGCCCGAACCCGAACCCGAACCGGAGCCGGAACCGGAGCCTGAACCAGAGCCTGAACCCGAGCCAGAGCCAGAACCAGAGCCAGAACCAGAGCCCGAACCTGAGCCGGAACCCGAGCCAGAGCCCGAGCCAGAGCCCGAGCCCGAGCCAGAGCCAGAGCGGGAGCCCCGCCGTTCGCCCATTTTCGAGTTGCGCGAGCGATTGGTGGAGGAATACACCCAGCTTCTCGATGAACAGATTCCGATGTTGGAGGAAGGTCAGTTTGCCCGTCTCACGCTGACGGATGGACGCGTCATCAGCGGTGTCATCCAGCAAATCGGCGGCCTGCAACTGCGCATCACCCTGCCCGACAACGGGGAACAACCCATCATGTTCCGTCAATTGACCCAGGAATCCCGTATTCGGGTGGACAAGAACGAGCGCGCCGCTCTTATTCAGGAGCGGGCCATTGAAGAGGCCCTGCGAAGAAGACAACCCCACTGAGGACCATTTTGCCCGAAGATCTGATTTCACAACTGGAAGCCCAGAAAAAACAGCTCGTCTCCGAGGTGTTTGCGGCCACGTTTCTCCCCGGGAGTCCCGTGGAAAAGTTGCGTCGTCCCCCATTGGACCACGCCCTGGACGAAGCCCTGCGGCAAACCTTCCAACTGACCGCGACCGGAAGGCTGGAGGCCTTGCGCATGGACGTGGACGTGCTCAGGCGCGCCCTGCTCGCCAACGCCAGCGAAATCGTGTACCGAAGTTATGGCGTGGCCCAAATTCTGACCCCGGTCAAACAGAAGGGCCGCACCGTTTTCCTTCTCGACAGCGGCCCTCTGAAAATCGGCCCCTGGCAGACCAAGGAAAAAGCCACCCTCGCCAAGTTTTGCGCTCTGCCCGAAAACCGGCTTCCCGCCACGCTCGACGCCGCCCTGCCTTACACCCAAGGGCAACTCAAGGCCTTGCAAACCCTGCAGGAGGAACTCGGGGAACATCTAGCGCTTCGGATCGACACCCGGGCCGCCCCGACGAGCGGGGACGCCTCCCCAAACGATGCCGCCGGTTCCCGGAATTTCCCCGGCGCCCAGCTCGATCTGCTCCAACCGGGTTTCGCGGACCATTTGGGCCTTCTCTTCAGCACCATACATCAGCAGGTGCCCGCGCTCGCCCCCGAAAAAGACAACCCGGCCGCGGAACGGATTCTGCTGGCCACCCGGCGAGGCCTGCACCTGCTGGACCAACTCAAACGGCTCGGCGACGAACACCGGAACTTCCGCGGCCGCGTTTCCGTACACGAATTGGTGGGCAATTGGTGCGAAGAAATCGCGGCACGGGATGCCCATGTCCGCTTCGATCTCAAGCTCAAAGCCGCCCGGCACAAGGTCGTGGCCAATCCCCATGCCCTCAACCATCTGCTGTACACCATGTTGGCCGGGGTGGCGGACGGGCTGGCGCCCCTAGAAAGTCTCATCGCCGTGGGCTCCCGGGACGCGGAACTGGACGGAAGCCCCTGCCTGCACCTCGAAATTCGCGACAGCGGCGGATACGCCACCTTCGCCGGGGTGGACGCGTCCCTGGACCGGGCCTTGCTGGAAGAACAAAACGACGCCGCCGAAGAATTCGCGGATTGGGTCGGCATGGCCCAACGCATGGACGCCCAGCTTCGCATCCACCGGGACGAGGGCATTGTTACCCGCGTGGAAATCTTCATTCCCCTGCATTCCCGGGCCGACGACGAAGACAAAACCGGGTTGCCGATGGTTTGGTTGGTGCAGGAGAATGACAAGGAAGCGGAACAATTGTCCCGCATGCTGGATGAATTCGGGACGCGCGTGCTGCGTTTGCACAGCGGGGCGGAGCTTCGCCAACAATACGAATTGGCGCCCGAGCCGCCCGAACTCGTCATCCTCGAATATTTGCTTTCCGACACCCGCGGCGCCCATTTGCGCACCTGGCTGTACGAGCAGGATCCCGACCTGCCGGTGGTGTTGCTCTCCGGGTTCTCCATCACCCATCCCGGCGTGGCCACCGCCAGCAATCTTCCCTCCACCCTCTACTTGCAAAAACCTTTTGATGCCCAATCTTTGTTTGACATGCTGAGAATGACCCTCCGGGACACGTTGCCGGGGGATTGAGCACATTTGATCCCATCACCCCAAACCCCAACACGGCAGATTCGTGGCTACAGACTTCCAACACTATTCAGATAGCTGGCACGACGGCGTTCCGCTTGTTTCCCTCCCCGAGGGAAAACGGGCCAACACCGTCCTCGGGCGCGCCTTCCTCACCGCGCCCGCCCTTGGGGGGATCCGGGGCGCGGCGGAAAAATCCTCCTGGCATTTCGAGCCGGGCCTTCCCCCGGGATTCGACGTGCAGGCCCTGCACTTGCTCAACTGCGGATACCGCATCACTTCCCGGGAGGGCGCGGATATCATTCTCCTGCAGCTTCGCCCCGGCGTCTTCTCCGCGGAAATGCCCCTCTCCGTGGTGCCGGAGCTGTTTTCCACCCGGCAGACGGTTCAGGACGGGGAATTCTCGTCGCGGCTGGAACTGGACGGGCTTCGGCTCCTCATTGAACACCGGACGGAAGGCAGCAAACGCAGGCGCATGGCCCTGATCATCAACGACAAGGATGATGACGCCCAGCGCCTGGCCGCACGGAAAGTGCTGGAGGGTCCGCCCCCCTCGGAAACTTGGGCGGGTCTTTGGAAACAGCGCATGAGCTGGCTGACCCGGCTGGGGGCGGAGGAGCGCCCGGTCATGTTTGACCTCGCCCTCGAGACCCTGGACGCGGCCGTGGAACGCAATGAAGGCCCATTTGCCGCCCAGTGGCTGCGGGACCCGGAGCTTTCCGCTCCCGGCATGAACCTCAATCATCTCGACGGGGAACTCCCGGCCCTGGCCCGCCTTGAACCGGAAGCCGCCCGGGGGGTCATCGACACCCTGGCCGAATTGCCCACGCTGCCCTCCGGCTGTCTGCCCGCATTCGTCACGCTGGATGACGGCATGGCGGATGCCCCCGCTTGGCCGTTGCTGGCCCGCGCCATTTTGGCCGCCAAACATGCGGGCGCCCTGTCCACGCCCTCTCCGGAACTTTCTGCGAAACTGGAAACCCACATCAATGGATACCTCTCCGCCTGGGAGGAAACGGGCACGATCCTCCCCGTTTGGCCCGACGGAGACCAGGCCTTCACTCCCGAGATTTTCGACGAAGACCTGGCCTTGACCGATCTCGCGGCCATGTTGGTCTCGGAGATCGAATCCCTCGCGGAACTCTGCAAAAAGCCCGCCCTTTTCTCGGAAGCCAAAAACAAACTCCGCAAAATTTTATTGGAATCCCATTGGTCGGACACCCGTGGCATTTTTCTGGATCGAATGAGCGGCGGAGAAGCCGGAGGCGCCCCCGTCAAACGCATGACCGCCGGCGGACTCATCCCGCTCATCTGGAAAGATTTGCCCGACCCCAACCGCCGCGCCATCCTGAAAACCCTGGCCCAGTCCGACGGACTCCGAAGTCGCGCCGGCCTGTTGCAATGGGAGCCCCGTCCCGACGATCCGGCCGCCCCCCCGATTCGCCCCGAGCTTCAACATCTTTTGCTCCAACCCCTTTTGCGGAATGCGCCTCCGGAAATGACCACCCTCATGGGCGCCGCGTGGGCAAAAAGCCTGGACGACCTGGCCCGGGCCAACACCGGATTCCCCCTCTCCATGACGCCCGCGCAAACCCCGGAGTGGCATCCCCTCACCGCCGCGTTTTGCCTGAGATTCGCGCCCCTCCGCACCAAAATGGATCTCGAACTGAGCAAATACCCGAAATTCGTGCGCGCGCTCGAACGACATCGGACCAAAATCGTCGGCTGCATTGCCGCAATCATCATTCTCCTGCCCAGCACCATTGGCCTGCATTATGCCACCCGGGAAGATTACAGCGCCCACCGCGAACAGTCCGAAGCCGGGCACGCGGAAACCCTCTACACCCTCGGCCAATACGAAGCCGCCGCCCAAATCTACTCCGACCTCCTGCGCATGGAGAGGTTTCGATCCCGTCATCTGTACTACCATTTCCAACGGGGCAAATGCCATTGGCATCTGGGCGATTACGCGGCCGCAAAGGCCGATTTTGTCCGCGCCGTGGAATTGGACGAGGATTTGCGGCTCCCGGCCGCCCATTGGAATCTTGGCCAAACCCACTGGCGACTCGGCCAAATCTCCGAAGCCCGGGCCACATTCGAGGACGTCTTGGAAGTCTTTTCGGAAGGATACCCCGAACTGGGCCAACGCGCCGCCCACGCCCTGGAAATGTTGGACCGCGACCGCCGCCTGTCGGAATCGCCTTGAAGCAACGCTCCCGTGAACGCTTTCCCGATCCGACTTCCGATCCTCCTTTCCTGCCTCTTGGCGGGCGCGGCCTGCTACCGTTCGGATCTGCGGGAATGGGAGGTCTCCATTCCCGACGCCGCTTCGCGGGTTGAACTGGAGGCCTTGGCCAATCACCTCCTCGACGACAACCGGAAACTCACCGACGAAGCCCGCGCCTTCGAAACCGTGGAAGCCCGCATGGCGCCCCCCCGGCTGTTCATCCGCTACAATACCCGCATGATCGCCCGGAAAAATATCGCTCACCTTCTCGCCGACAAAGGATTTGCCGTCGAGGGCATCCCCGGCGATCCGCAACGCCGCGCAACCTTCCGCGAGCAGGCCGCCGGGACCGACTGAGCTGGTGACCCCATGGACGAATCCGTCAGAATTTTTTTGGATTTCATGCGCATCGAACGGGGCCTGTCCCCGCGCACCATCGAAGCCTATCAGAATGATCTCAAGGCGTTTCATGACTTCCTGACCCCGGAAGAACGGGCCGATCTCTCCGGCATCCAACGGCGCAGACTGGTGGCCTTCCTCATGAACGGACGCAACGAAGGACTGCAACCCGCCACCCTCGCCCGCCGCCTCGTGGCCATCAAAATGTTTTTCCGTTTTCTCGACCAAGAGGGCATCCTCAAAAACGACCTCACCGACAGCATGGATAGTCCCGCCCTTTGGCGTCACCTCCCGGAAATTCTTTCCCCTCAAGACGTGGATCTGCTGCTGGCCGCGCCTGACAAAAAATCCGACCGCGGACGCCGGGACCGGGCCATGCTGGAACTCATGTATGCCTGCGGCCTGCGGGTCACCGAACTGGTGACCCTGCGGATGGAGGATCTGCATTTTGATGACGGATATCTCCGGGTCCTCGGCAAAGGGCGAAAACAACGGCTCATCCCCGTGGCCCGCCGCAGCGCCAAGTGGGTGAAAGACTATGTGGACGAAGTTCGCCCCCGCCTTCTCAACACCGCCGTCACCCCGAAAGAGGTTTTCCTTTCCCTCAACGGCCTTCCCCTGACCCGGGCCCGCCTCTGGCAGCTCATCCGGGAATACGCCACCCTGGCCAACCTGGGCGGCCGCCCCCATCCCCACACCTTGCGTCACAGTTTCGCCAGTCATTTGCTTTCCGCCGGCGCACCGCTGCGGGCCATTCAGGAAATGCTCGGGCACGCCGACATCGGCACCACCCAAATTTACACCCACGTGGACCAGCAGCGCCTCAAACAAGTCCACCACGCCTTTCACCCCAGGGCCTGATTTCCCCCATGAAAACCGTCCTCAAATCCCTCGAAAAAACCCTCCATTACCGCTTCAAAAACCGGGACCTGCTGCAGACGGCCCTCACGCATCCCAGTTTTCGCCACGAACAGGGGAACGAAGCGGTTTCCGACAACCAGCGGCTCGAATTTCTGGGCGACGCGGTCATCGGACTGCTGAGCGCGGAACATCTGTTCGGACTGGAAGGCGACATGGGAGAAGGGGACATGACTAAATTTCGAAGCGGCATCACCAGCCGTGACGGACTTGCCCGGGTGGGCGAGATCTGGAAAATCGGGCCCATGCTGTTGATGGGACGCGGGGAAACCCAATCCGGGGGCGCACGGCGGGATTCAAATCTGGCCGATGCCGTGGAAGCGATTATCGGGGCCGTGTATCAGGACGGCGGCATGAAGGCCGCCCGCAAACTCTACCAACGCCATTTCGCGCCCCGCATGGAAACCCGTCTGGACCTGAACCCGGACATCGAAAACCCCAAGGGGTCCCTGCAGGAACACAGCCAGAAGACCTGGCAGCAAAGCCCCGAGTATGAAATCATCGAAGAGCGCGGCCCCGCGCATGCCCGGCAATACGTGGCCGCGGTCTTCATCCGGGGCAAAGAAATCGCCCGGGGCGTGGGGATGAGCAAACGCGCGGCCGAGGCGGCGGCGGCCGCGGCGGGATTGCAAAAGTTGCGGACTCAACCCAACGACCAGGACTTGGCCTCTTCCACGGTCACCACGTCCTCGTAACGCAAGGCCTTTTGCAACGTGTGGAAGCGTTCCAGCTCGGCTTCGGAGAGCGGCTCGTCCCCGCGCACCATGCGTACAATCAGTGCTTCCAGCTCCACCGCGTCCCGTTCCCGGTCCAGATTCGGCAGATGGGATTGCCACTGGCGGCGATGCAGGGTCGCGGCGGCCATGGCAAAGCCGTACCCGGCCAATCCCCCGAACAAGTGGACGTCATAGGCCACCTGGCCGCCATACGGGGTGATCATGAAAAAGAGGTGTACGCTCACCATCAGCACCGCCAACGTCACCGCGCGCAGGGGAATCATCAAGGGCAACAGGATGTAAACCCGTTGCGGATAAATGGCCACGATCGCCCCCAACAGTCCCATGATCGCCCCCGAAGCCCCCACCACCGGATGAATCTGCCCCAGGAGCAGGTGGGAAAACACCCAATAGGAAATGCCGCCCACCCAGCCGCTCAGCAAATACAAAAACACAAAGCCTTTGGCGCGGAAAACCCACTCCAAATCAGGCCCCAGCAAATACAGCCCCAACATGTTCATGATCAGGTGGACGGCTCCGCCGTGCAAAAACATGTAGGTGAACGGGGTCCAGAGCGTGCCCATTGCCGCCACCTGTTCGGGGAACAGGGCAAAGCGCAAGAGCAAGCCCTCGGTGGACAGCGGGGCAAACCCCAGCACATCCCCCGCGAGGCCGGTCAGCCAAACGGAGGCATTCAACAAAATCAGCCATCTGGTTACCGGCGTATCCGGCAACCAAGGGTCAGAATGAACCTTGAATTTCATTTTTATTCATTTTATGGGTTGTCAGAGTGTACAAGCGTCTCACAATTTGTTAAAACTTACACATGCAAATCCATGACCTATCTGATTATCGCGTGATTCGCAAGATCCCCAAGGGGGGATTAACCGATCTTTACGTGTGCGTCGCACCCAATGGAAAGCGGGTGGTGGTGCGCTTCATCCGGGAACAATATAAGCATGACCGCAACATGCGCAAGTCATTCAAGAAAGGTTTGGAGATCCTCAAGGAACTCGATCATCCCGGGGTGGTCAAGGTTTTGGAAGACGGGGTCATCAAAGGGGTTCCCTACATGATCATCGATTACCATGAATCCGAAAATCTCCGGGAATGCATTCTCCACCAAAATCCGATTCTCAAAGCCCATTCGCTGACCTTGGTGCGACAACTCGCCGCCGCTCTCGCCTATATCCACTTCATGGGATATCTGCACATGGATCTGAAACCCGAAAACATGCTCATCAAGCCCACGGTGGATTTGTTGCTCATTGATTTCGACCTCAGTCTCAGGCACAAGGGGGCCAAATCCGTCAAAATGAAAGTCCTCCCCGGCACGCCCACCTATCTGGCCCCCGAAACCCTGGTCCACCGCACCGTCGAAGAACGCTCCGAGGTTTTCGCCTACGGCGTGGCCTCTTACGAACTGCTCAGCGGGCACAAGCCTTTCGAAGCCAACAGCGTGACCGAATACAAGCGCGCCGTGGTCGATCCCCGCGTCAAAGCCTATCCCTTGCACGAATACCGATCCGACATTTCCAGAAAACTCGAGGAAGTGGTCATGAAATGTCTTTCCAAGAACCCCCTCCAACGTTATCCAAGCATGGCCTTGGTGAAACGAGACCTCGACGCCCTGCTCTAAAACCGAAAAACGATCCAAACCATGTCCACTTACGTCCTCCCCTTCGAAAAACCCATTTTGGAACTGGAAAAGAAAATGGCCGAGCTTCGCAGCTTCAGCGAAGATCAGGACATTGACATGAAAAGC
>PXAS01000110.1 GCA_003565815.1 PVC group bacterium | reverse complement strand
GCTGCAAGACTACGAAGGCTGATGCGACTAGCTCCTCGTCCCTGATGATCAGGCAGGTATCGGGTCATTGGAGCAGACGGATCGATGCGTCCACGATCAACAAGAATTCCGATGGCCGTGGCAGTGGCCACAACCTTGGTCATGCTGGCGATATCGAACAATGAATCCTTACGCATGGGGACGGGATCAGGATCAATACGCGCCAGACCAAATGCCTCATGGTACAGCACGGTGTCTCTGCTGCCGATCAGGACCACCGCACCCGGAAAGAGTCCAGACGATATCTCTGCATCTACTGCTGCTGCAATGGTAGCGGCAGCGCGTGCTTGTTGCTCAGGACCGCTGCCATGTTGTGGGCTCATGGGCTCACGCTCCTCTTGTGTCCACGCGTTCGAATTGAATATCGCGACTGTAGCAGCAAGAACAATCAACGCTAATCGCTTCATGGGATGTCCCTTAGTGTTCCATTTCACCTGTCCGTCCCTGATCCGCTCCGCAATGCCTGATGCAGGTCCAGCAGGCTGCGCATCAGATCAGGACCACCGCTGATGGATTCGTAATGGTCGTATTGTCGCGAGAGCACTCGCGGCAGATGCGAGGCGTCATCGAGAAACAGCTCCTTCGCGATTCGGGCAAAGTATTCGGCACGTTCGATAAACGACGCATCTCCTGTGATCCGATGGGCGATAAGCATGAGGTCGATCGCATTGGCCAACGCCTGTGGATGAAGAACCGCGGCAGCGTCCGGTTCATGCACCAGATACAGCTTCGCCGCATCGGTGACCAGTTTGGCATAGCGTCGATCGCGACTGTGTTCGTAGCGAGAGGCCATCTGCAGAGCGAGAGCACTGGTTGTCGATGTGCCATAGGCAGCCCCCCAAAGGGTGCTCATGTAGGGGCGCTGTCGCCGGGTTCCTCCCCAACGAACATCTCCGGGCTGCAAGGTATCCAGAGCGCCTCTGACCATCCAGCCCCCGTCTTGGCGAAGTTCATTGTTTTGCTTGAAAATGACCTCATCCACGCTGGCGATCAATTCCCGCGCCATTGCAGCCAGAGACTCAGGCAGCATGGGCAAGGCCTCCTGCAATTCAGTGGCCATGGTCAGATTGTTGCCTGGCCAATAGGTGTTACGGCTATTTTCGAATCCCTGTCCCCATCCCGCCGGAACAGCCCCCGTTAGGGGGTGCCTGCGGTCCAGGGCCGCCTGAAGCACCCGCCGGCATGCTTCCTCGAGCTTTTTCAGCAAAGCGTCATCGTCAGTATGGGAGATCGCATGCGCCCAGATCAACACAAAGTGGCCGTAGTAACGTGGGAATTCATAGCCGACTTCGAAAGCACCGTGGTCAAACCTGGTATGCCGGGAGAAAAGAACGTTCTCGTGATCCGTTATCCCATGGTCCCACATGCCTTCGGCATAGGCAATGGCCGCAGCGGGAGCAAGGGCAAACAAGCGATCCCAGAGACTCCAGTCGTGCTCAAGTTCGTGGTAGTCGAAACGGAGCCAATAGACCCGGTTCTCTCGCAATTCCCACCCGAGATGTTCTCCCCAGGGGAGAAGATTGGTTCGTTTGCTGCGGCAGTTCTCCAAGAACCATTTCAATGCTTCATCGGCAGCCTGACCATAACGCGCATCTCCAGTAACCTCGCTCAGTGCATATAACAACTCATACAAGCCCCCATCCACAGCGACATTCGCTGAGCAATATGTACGATCGTTGCACCGGATTCCATACGCACTCAAGTTTGGGGCATCATTTTCTCGCAATAACTCGTAGTCGTTGCGTCGAAGTATAGAGGCAAACAGTGGCGACGGCGGATCACCCCAGCGTCCGCGCCCCTGCGTCAGCATGACATCAGCATAGGCCTGGGCGGCATCCAGCCATGGTGTTGATTCCGGCGCCGCAATAGAAGCAGCAACCTGTTCCTCAAGGTCGGTATTATGTTGTGCGTTCATGGGCTCACGCTCCTCTTGTGTCCAAGAATATGTCGTGCATATGGCGCATATAGCGATAAGGATAATCATCGCTAATGGCTTCATGGCAGTTCTTTTTCTGTTATGCTTCATTAGTGTGTCCCTGATCCGCTTCAGGCACCGTGATCACTACCCTTAGATGTCCGTCTCCACCATATGAGAGATGAGCATAGGCATAGGGACCATACCAGTCGACCACCGGGACCTCAACGTCATTGACCGTCAACCGATAGACAGCCGAGGGCTGTCCGTCTGCAGGTATAGGATGGGGCTGTATCATGGCATCTGCTCCATAGGCCTGGACGTAGATCATCGCCAGCATTGCCAACGTTGAAATCCAGTGTGCTTGATGTTGCATGGGTCATTCCTCCTGTGTATACTTTTTCACCTACTCTACCACCTCGACAGCTACGGATGCGACATGTCGACCGCAGGTGCTACGGGCGCTCGCGCTCGTGTGTCAACATTGCATCCGCATAGGCGCGGCGGCATCCAGCCATGGTGTTGATTGCGGCACCGCAATGCAAGCAGCAGCCTGTTCCTCGTGGCTGCTCCACCCTTCATGCCCTTTCGCCAGCACATGGTCGTCGAATGCCTGAACCACCGCGAGCCGTTATTCGTTCATTCAGCGCCTCCTATCCTTTGATTCAGTAACGCCTCCGCGTTGTCGTCCTGCCCTTCATCGCGATCATAAGCCATGGTATATTTCCCGCCCAGACGGCGGATGCGGTCGGCTGCCAGGCATACCCGGGGACAAAAGGCGTCGCCCGACAGATAGTTCAACATTTCGTGCAGCAGGAAGATGGCCGCCGGGTCGGATTCGGCCAAGGCGAGGCCACAGACCAGCAAGCGCCCCGCGCCCACCTG
>PXAS01000057.1 GCA_003565815.1 PVC group bacterium | reverse complement strand
GCTCAAGTGAGAGAATATGCTATTCAATTAATTACCACCATTAACCGTCGCCAAGGTGAAATAAATCAAATGTTAGACGATGTGATGGTTGATTGGAAACTGAATCGTCTTTCCCTAGTTGATAGCAATATTTTACGCATTGCTGTAGCAGAAATGGCGTTTTTACAAATAGAGCCAAAGGTTGCCATTAATGAAGCCATAGAAATTGCCAAAACCTACTCCGACGATGATGGTTTTCGTTTCATTAACGGAGTATTAAGGAAAATTAGTAACAAATTAATCAAAGAACAATTGTAACCAAGGGTTGCTGAAAAAGTCTTGTGGTGAAGGCTAGGAATAGGCAATGGTTTTCCCATTTTGATCTACTTTTCCGAAGAAAATGCAACTACATCTAACCCCTGATCTTGCCAATATTCTACAATCATTTGAGGAGACTTGACTTGATTTAAGTGTAGCGGAATTTGGTCTGTAATAATTCTTGGTTGGGGTAAACTGATGGCCTCATTGAGATTATCGGGATCTAATAGTCTAATCACCACAGGTTTTTTTGCAAATTCTAAAATAATTTTGGCTAGTTTTTCATAGTCTAAATGTAGTAATTTATTAATACTTAAAAAAATACTTTTTGTCTCTTTATGTTGATTAAAAGTAACCAATAACATTTCCCAATCTACCTTTTTAAAGGTAGCATCTCCCAAATTAACTACCATGGAAACTCCTTGGTTATCATCTTGTAAAAGTAGAGCTAATTCTGGGCTAAGATTGCTGTTACCATAGTTAATAATACCGACACTTCCGGGTTGATATAGTTGCGGATTTAAAACACCATAATTAAGTTTTTCAGGAATTAAAATTCCAGCTTTATTTGTGCCTAGTATTTTGATACCTTCCCTATCTGCCTTTGTTGTTAAATGAAATAAGTCGAGGGGAGGAATATCATTAGTGTTAATAATGATTTGTTTAATTCCTGCATTAATCGCCTCGAGGGCTGAATCTAAAACCTGATTTGGTTCGTTAAAAATAATGGTGGTAGTAATACCATTTAATTGATCATAGGCTTCGGTGACTAAATCAAAAATTTTAATATTATGGTAGGACTCTCCCACATATTCGGAAGAAATACCTGCGAGTTGAGTCATATCGTATGACTGCATCGCTTCAATATAGGGGATTGCTTGGGGCTCGTTGATTCCTTGGAGAAGGATTTTTGGCTCGAAATTCCAACCCATTATTTTTTTGTTGATAACCTTGTTAATGAATATTTTGATGGTTAAAAGTGCCAAAGGTATTCGTAAAAGACTATGGGGCGGATTTTTTCCCCGTGGTTTTAGTTTCCACTCTCCTTTGACACGAGTAGTTTGTTTTGAAAATAAAATATGCTTTTGATCTAAACTAATACTTTTAGGGATTCCAATACTTGTTTTCTTGCCCATTGATCTGCCCCAATTATATCATCTAAAGTAGGTGTGGTTTTATTTTGCCCAGAAAAGCGATCGCACACTGTCTCAATTAAACGAGGAATATCGAGGAAGGAAATTTTTTCTTCGAGGAAAAGGGCTACAGCTTGTTCGTTAGCGGCATTTAATACTGCGGGGAGACAGCCTCCTTCTCTTCCTGCATGATAAGCTAATTGCATACAAGGATATTTTTTATGGTCTGGTTCACGGAATGTCAAACTTCCCACTTTAACTAAATCTAAGGACTCCCAATTAGTATAAATGCGATCGGGGTAAGAAAGCGCATAAAGTAGAGGTAAACGCATATCCGCCCATCCCAACTGAGCTAAAACCGAGGTATCTTGTAACTCAATCATGGAATGGATAATGCTTTGAGGATGAATGACAATATCGATGTCATCGTAGTCTACACCAAAAAGATAGTGAGCTTCAATAACTTCTAAGCCCTTATTCATGAGGGTAGCTGAGTCGATGGTAATTTTTTGTCCCATAGACCAATTAGGGTGTTTTAAGGCATCTTTGACCGTTACTGAAGCCAGTTTTTCTACGGGTAAATCACGAAAAGAACCTCCAGAAGCGGTTAAAATAATTTTTCTTAAGCCCTTGTCAGGTACACCTTGTAAACATTGGAATATAGCAGAATGTTCTGAATCGGCAGGAAATAGTTTAACTCCATACTTTTCAACTAAGGGTAACACCACGGGACCACCAGCGATCAAAGTTTCTTTATTGGCAAGGGCAATATCTTTTCCTGCTTCGATGGCGGAGATGGTGGGTAGTAAGCCGGCACAGCCAACGATTCCCGTAACAACGCTCTGCGCGTCACCGTATCTTGCTACTTCGCAAATACCTTCACTTCCAGCAATTAAGGTGGGTTTATAGTCTAAATTTCCTAGTAAATTTTTTAATGAAGAAAGATTTTCTTGATCTCGTATGGCGACAATTTCAGGTTTAAATTCTTTAATTTGTTGGGCTAGTAGGGTAAGGTTACTTCCGGCGGCTAAACCTACCACTCGAAATTGTTGGGGATGCTCTCGAACTATATCTAAAGTTTGAGTACCAATAGATCCCGTTGATCCTAATATAGAAATTGATTTCATAACTTAGTATGTCATTGTGATTATCAATATCTTATTACGATTTTGTACTTGTTTAGTAATTGCGGGTTGAGGGTTGAGGATTGTTTAAGTTTATCTGAGGGTGATAGTTTTTCAATCTTTCTTTTTGTAAGTATTTTTCGGTGTTATGGGGATTCATGGGCTTGGAAAATAAATAGCCTTGACCTAATTGGCAGCCTAACTCCCTTAATTTTTCTAGTTGAGTGGTGGTTTCAATGCCTTCGGCAACTATTTCTAAGCCTAAATCTTGGGCTAGTTGAAATAT
>PXAS01000298.1 GCA_003565815.1 PVC group bacterium | reverse complement strand
GGCGCCACTCGGTCGGAAGTGATGCCGGCGTCCGGCGAAATTGTCGGGGAGGGGTCGGAGGCGTATCTCCCGGTGCGTTACACCCGGCGAAAACACATGGCGGATGTCGCCCTGGCGGTGAAAATGAGCGGAGACCTGGTGGATTGGGAACCCTTGGCGGAGGAATTGAATATCTTCCTGGGCGATGTGGATTCCCGGACGGAGGAATGGGAGGCCCGGTTGCCACTGGGCGATGTTGACCGTGGGTTTATCGGATTCAAGTTGCTCAACCCTCCGCCTGCGGATTGAGATCACAAATGTCAACCCGACGGGTGTCGGCGTATGGGGCAATCTTTACATGCCGCTTTTCACCCGCCAGGCGGACCCTTCGGCCACCGTGAACTGGGCCTTGCGTTCGTGCTCGCGGATTACGAAGGGCATTTCCCAGGTTTCCAGCAATTCGCACCACGGATCCAAATGGGCATGCAACGCCTCCAGGGTGGGCGTCAGCCATTTCTCCCGGGGCGTGAAGGCAACATCCCAACTGCAGGGGGTGGTGAAAATCAGAACGGTTCCGGGCGCCACATGGTTCCGAAGCCCGCGCAGACAGGCGGCGGGATCGGGCAGACGGCAGAGCAAATTGGCCATCAAGACGGCATCGAAACGCCCCAAATCGGGGGGGAGCGCACAGGCATCGCCGCTCAGGAAGCGCACCCGCTCTTTCCGAGCGTCGGAAGGGAGGGTCCAAGGGTCTTCCGACGGTCGGAAAACGCCCTCGCGGCGTATGGTTTCGGCGGCATCGATGAACGCGCCGGAAAAATCGACCCCGACGACCTCGTCAAAGCGGGCGGACAAGGCGAAGGCGCTTCCGCCCACGGCACAGCCCAAATCCAAGGCCCGGTTGAAGGAATTCGCGCGGGAGATCAACCAATCCGCGCATCGCCGGGGATATCCGAGCACGCCGTCCGGGAGGGGATGGTGCGGCAAGTATCCCGGCGCATCTCCGCGGAAATGAAAATCCAGGTACTGCCGCAGCAAGGCCTCCGACTCATACAAGTCCGCTGTCATCCAGCAAACCGGTGATGAAGGCGGAGGGGCGATAGTGCTCGATGATCACTTCGGTGCGGTCCCCTTTGAACCAGCGTACTTCCGGAATATTGATTTCCGGGGTTTTGTTGGGGTGGAAGAGGATATCGTCGTGAGAGGCGTTTTGGGATTCGGCAAACATCGATGGCACCAAATGACCGCCCAGGTGGTCGCTGCGTCCGGTGGCCACATGCACGGTGCCGAGGGTTTTTTCGTCCTGAATGTCGGCGCCGCTGTAGGGCAGCACCTGGGTGCCCAAACCGAGTTCGCCGATTTCGCCGGTGACCGGATCGGTGGCCAGTTTTCGGCGATGGGCCTCCACGGTTTCGGGATTCCCGGAGATGAATTCGAGGTCGAAAATCCGTCCGTCCATGACGTGCTGGATGGCGAGGGTGCCGTCTTCTTCGTATTTCATGGGGAATTTGCCATAGGCTCCTTCGGGGACGAAATACACTTCGCCTGCGGGGAGGTTGGCGATGTCGGGCGCCCGTCCATGACAAAGCCCGTGGCTTTTTTGGGCTTCCTGACCGTTGAGAATCAAGGTGAGGGTGTATTTTTCGGCGGCGACCACAAAATCGATCTCCACTTTTTCGGCCTTGGTGAGGCCCCGCCGCAATTTTTCCGCGTTGTCGCTGACCTCGCGATAATCGACGGCCAGACCGCTGTTGATGATCACGTCATTCAAGCCATGCATGGTGGATCCCCGGAAATGGTAGGTCTTGGCATGGGCGGTGAGCGGGGCGGTGGCGGAATAATCGGAGATGCAGAGAATCAGATCGTAGGGCGTGTACACGTCTTCGGCCAGATTTACGATTTTCCCGTCCGTGCCGACGGCATTTTCCGGAAGATCGAGGTTGCTGCCGCCGGTGCTTTTGTAGGCGAAAAGTTCGCCGCCGCTGAGTCCGAGCTTGGCCATGCCGCCGTTTTGCAAGCCTTGGTAGAAAACTTCGAAGGCTTTCTTCTGCACGGCGTGACCTTCGGCGCGAAGAAAGGCGAACTCCTTGGCCAAAACCGGATCGGGCAGGTCGATGAGAATGGCAACCCGACAACCGTCAATGGGGTCGAAGACGGTGCGCAGGAGTTTGCAGAGGTCGAAGGCGGGGAACACACGTTCCCCGGCAAGGGTGGCGAAGGCCATGGGAGGGTTTTCAGTCATAATCGTCATTACATGTCTTTCGTGTTTGGTTTTTGCAATCAAGAACGTACTATAAAGTCGTTTGTTTCCCCGGGAACCTTACCAACGTTTCCCGTGAAAAAGACCTGAACTTTTTCTTACAACCTGCTAACAAGCGGAGAGTTGACTACATTTTCATTGATCGAAGGAACCATTATGGCCACGAAAAAATCCGGATTGGGACGCGGTTTGAACGCACTGATTACACAGGGCGGCAGCCCCGTCGACCCGAAAAAACCCGTCGGGAACGCCAAAACCAAGGCGAAAAGTCCCGCGCCCGCCCAAACAGCGCCCGAAACACAAACCGGGTCAGATGACGCGCCCCATGAAGTGGCCATCCACCTGATCGTGGCCAATCCCTGGCAACCCCGGGAAAATTTTGACGAGGAAGCCCTGGAGGAATTGGCCGCGTCCATCCGGGAAATGGGCGTCCTGTCTCCCCTGCTGGTGCGGAAGCGGCAGGAGGACGGCAACGGATACCAGTTGATCGCCGGGGAACGCCGCTTCCGGGCCGCGCAAAGGGCCGGGCTGAAAAAAGTCCCCGTGATCGTGCGGACATTGACCGACCAGGAGGCGCTGGAAATCGCCCTGGTGGAAAACCTGC
>PXAS01000472.1 GCA_003565815.1 PVC group bacterium | reverse complement strand
TAATCGCGCTGTGCCGTGTATTGAAAATGCAGACTTGATTATGGGCCATACAATTAATCAATCCTTGCGGAAGTTTACGGTGAACCGCCGATTCCATCGCTTGCAAATTGATGGTCGTGGCTCGAACGGCATTCTCCGTTCCACTATACCACCACAAGTCGCGCATCTGGTAATCCGTTTTCATGAAGTCAAAGCCATACGCTTTGACTGACCCGATTAATGCGTCATAAAACAGTTGCGAAGAGGTTTCATTGGGTTTCACAAACAGTCCGACGTCTCTTTCATTCCTAGGATTCAGCGTCATGAAATGATCGTTCAGATCCCCAAAATCGTTCTCTGGGTGTAGTGTATTTTGCAAACCGGCAAAGCTATGCCAGATGCCCATCCATTTGATCCCGTCCTCACTGCGCATGTCTAGTAAGGGCTCCCAACCGTTGGGGAATTTTTCGGGATCGGGAGCGAAACTCTTCAAACGCATCCCGTCATCGATCCCCTGCTGATGCCCATCGTCGATCAACATATAACGAACCGGCAAACCTGATTGCTCAATTTTCCGGGCGGTTTCAACGAGTAAATCAGAGCTTATGTCTTTTTTATACTCCTCCCAACTGCACCACCCCAAATATGTGAACACCTCATGATAATGCTTTTTATACCGCCAATCGGTCCGCCCTTTTACGAACTCCGAGTTCAGAGCCAACTCCCATACCTTACGGCAAGCGTCGTAAATACTGTCTGATTGGCTCCAAGCGACAAGCGGCACATCCCCTTCCACCGGCGCGGTTCCAAGCGTGCCATAATACACCATGAGGGTTTCTGTATCCTCCGCCTGAATCCAGGACATCGTTTGATCGCTCGAAATCGGCAGAAGCGCCAGATACCCGCCATCTCGCAATTGAAAAACGAGGAACGCCCCTCGAAACACTCTTCGATGCTCCAAGACATTGTCGTAATCTCCGAACAAAACGTTCGAGAAAAACTGATTGCCTCCGCCGCGCCAGTTGGTTCTCCCCCATTTCCGATCACTGTATAGGATCCCACGGATGAACTCCGGAATTTCGAGTGTGTAGGTCCCAAGCACTCCGTTATCGTCGGGCGCGCCGGAGTAATCCTGAATGAACGCTAATCCATGATTTTCACCGCCATGAAACGAAACAACATCACCCGCCGCGGACAGCACATTGAGGCCCATTAACTGGTGTTCCGATACTTCGGACCGGTTCATTTCCGTCGTCTCAGCCGAGACGACAGTCATTGTGGTCATCGTTACCAGCCCGACAAGCAATCGGGCAGCGAATTTTATGGTTATTTTGGATGCGTTCATTTTTTGGATGCGTTCATTTTTTGGATGCGTTCATTATTTCCTTAACTGGATTGATTCAGACAGTTCTTGCTTTGATGCTGGGGTGCGGGTCGAGATGTAAACCTCAACCGCTTCCTCATTGCCGGTCAGCGGCACGCTGAATTCCCACGGGAAATGGCGGACGGTGTATTCCTCCCATTCGTCACCGGTCCGGTAGTGGAAGGTCACTTCATCCAGTTCTTTGAGATCTTCAAAATCCCCGGCCATGTATCCATAGAGCCAGGTCTTTTCACCGAAAGTGAAAACCATGCCGGTGAGCGTGCCGAGATACATTCCCTGGATGGTGCCGATGGGTGATTCGGCCATGGCGAAGCTTTCTTGCCACGGAGCCGTCTCGGTGGCCAGAATCGTTTCGCGGAACCGTGGCGCAGCCGACAAGCCGTCCACCGCGAGTGCGGTGATCCCCTTGGGCGAGAGCGTCACGCGGATGACACCGTCACGGAGTGTGCCGGCGGGTGCCGCCTCGTTGTCCTTCCAAATCCGCACTGGGTAGGCCCGCGCAGCCGCGTCAGCAAGGACTTCCGGGTTGATGCGCACGTCCACTTCAATGGGGCGGTCGGATTGGTTTTTCAGAACCGCATAGAAATTGCCATTGCCGCTTGCCGTGACGTGATTCACCTGGACGTTGTCAATGTCGAGCACGCCTCGCGGCATCCACAGCCAGACGTTTTCATCTCCATAGAATTGACCGGAACGGTCTCCATAGGCCTTGCCATAAAGATAGGCGTAGCCCTCGATGAAGCGGGATGGGAAATCGACCGCGCCGTTTGACCGGTCGAATGCATCCGAGACGAGGTAATCGATCAGCATCGGAATATGCACCCAGATGTGATTGTAGTGCATCGAGGTGCTAGTGATGTCCTCGTGTGCGCGCAGAGGGAAGTCCGGCTGCTCATAAACGGTCGTGTATTCCAGGTTCATGTGATACCCTGGGAAGTTGCTGTAGCGCCCGACCATCGCGGAACGGGCAATGTCACGCAAGAATGCATCCCCCGAATGCTGAGCGATCCGCAGGAAGTAGGGGGCATAGGTGGTTAGGAAGAGGCCGCGGTGCCCGCCGCCGGCGGTTCCCAGCCCTTCGGCGATCAGTCCCATCTCGGAAACCCGCCAGGCTGGAACGGTTTCCTCCGGAAGTTGGATACGGTTGCCACGCCGGTAGAGAGGCGCTTGTCCGCCGCGATTGACGACGATTTCCTCATCAGGAATGCGCGGATAAAACCACATGATAGTGGCGTATTCCCGTGCACCGTGAACGGCCGCCTCCAAAAACCTCTCTTCCTGCGTCAGCTCATACAACTCAAAGAGCTGCGGCCATCGCGGCAGGATGTAGTCCCAGAAAGTGCTGGTCTCCGCCTCTGCGAAATCGCTTGGCGGATTTTTGATTCGTTCCTCGATATAGATGTCGGCCTTGCGGACGGCCTCCTCAAGATAGCGTTTATCACCGGTGGCCCGATAGAGCGAGAGGTCTCGTTTCCAGGTGC
>PXAS01000409.1 GCA_003565815.1 PVC group bacterium | reverse complement strand
TGGGACATCCACTGGCTGACACAATCCACCGTGCCCCTGCAACCCGCCTGGGTGCTGGAAAAAGCGGAGTTGCACGGATACACGCCGTCCGACTTTCGCGACAAGCTGGAGACGCGCCTTCAGCTTTTGGAAGCCGAGCCCGAACAACGAACCCACTTTCTTCAGGAAATCGGACGCTTTTTGACCGTCACTCAAATCGAAAACCGGATCGACCACCCCGCGTTTTGGACCTACCTCGTGGATATGCTTCGCGAGAAAAGCGCCACGCTTTTCACCGCGTGAACCTCCATGAGACAAGAGACAGACAGGCTGTGTGAACAAGATCATGTTCCCACCTCCGGCAACCAGCACCACCATTTCGACTGACCCGCCATGCCCAGGCTTATCCAATCCATTCCGTGCCAGTTGCCCCGCATCTGCCGATGGAAATGCCCGAAGATCCAGAGCTTGGGATGCAAACGATGTAACAACCAGGACAGGCACAAGCGGCTGGGATCCCGGTCGCGATGACACATCCCCAGCGGATCAAACTCACGCGGAGCGGTATGGCTGACCACAATATCGATTCCGTCCTCCGGAAACCCCTCCAGTTCCTGCTCACGCAAAACCTCTTCCGAAAACCAATCCTCCCCGGCCACACGATATTCCCGGTCAATAGACCGCGCCCCGCCGGCAAAAAGAACCCGCCTGCCGTCGGGCAAGGTCAGCACACTGCCCCGGGGCTGATAGAACACATTTGGAAAAACCTCACTGGAAGTTCGTTGGCGCAGTGAAGCGTGATCTTCGTGGTTCCCGTCGCAAAAATGCAACGGCACCCCCAGGGTATCCAGCGAACCGCCCAACACCGTTCCGTCGGGAAAAACACGTTTTTCCTTCTTTGGCCAATATCCCAGATCCCCCACCTGCAGGACAAGCGAAGGCCGCTCCGCCTCAATGAGGCGGGTGACATCCTCGAACTGACGGTGTACGTCACCGAGCAGCATGATTCGGGAGCGAAGAATCGTCATGGGTTCTTTCATAATTCCGATGTGGTTTTAAAACGCGTCCCGGATTAAAATTCCGGCATTTCGATATAGGGCTCCTCATAATACGCATCAATGACTTCACCTCCAAAGATATCATGGACGAGCTGAAGTTTCTTCTCCCGCTGCAAACGTTCCTCTTTTCGTCCCAGCCAATCCTCGACCGCCGCCAGCACCTCGCCATTTGGGCTGTGATTCTTCGGGCCGTAGAGCTGGCGGATGCGCCATCCGGAATCCGCCTCACAGATTTGCAGCGAATG
Organism: PVC group bacterium; assembly: GCA_003565815.1. GTDB lineage: Bacteria > Verrucomicrobiota > Kiritimatiellia > SS1-B-03-39 > UBA6053 > PXAS01. The sequence continues at coordinate 1,566 of PXAS01000409.1, read as the reverse complement.
CAACGGGGCAAAACTGCTTTCCACCTCATATAAAAAGAAGTGCCCACCAACGGCACCGTCGAGCATCCAGGCCATGCAATGTTTCTGCTCCCGGGCATGTTTGATCAAGTCGCCACCCGTCCGGAATCCCTGAATCTCCACCCAGCCCGAGTTCGTTTCAATGCGTGCCCCGGGAATTGGCGGATCGGGAATCACAGCGGCAAGCTGTTGCCGCGTGATCCGCTCCTGGACCTGTTGGGACAGTTCATCGTGCCAATCCTCCAAAGCCGCCATCGAAGAGAATCGCTTACCCCGTTCAATTTCACGCGCGAAACGGCGGGGCAGCATTTCCAGCCCCGGTTCCCTTCGCAAACGTCCCTCCATTGACATCACATCTCTCAATAGATCCAAAGCCAAACGCTGAGCGTAACGGGATTTCAGACCCAACAACAATTCCGTTGATAAACGGGATGGAGATTTACCGGCCTCTTCATTTTGCAGCATGGCCAGCAGACGGATCAGTGTCGGTGATACGCTCCGCATGCTGAAGAATCCGGAGATAAGGCGATTGAGAAATCCAGAGAGTCAAGAATTCGTTCAGATCCCGCCATTTGAGATGTGGCGTCTTGATTTTCCCCAGTATTTTCACAAAGCTTTCTGACTCCGGCATGCCGAAGGTTTTCAGGATCTTACGCTTCCGGTTCCGGAAAACGACCCGGGTGGACTCCCAAACATTGGACGGAGCATTTGCCGCCCAGTGAACCCGCCACGCGTAGACTGTCAGAATCGCCCAAGCCGGATTTTGGAGAAAGATCTCCCGCCCTTCCGGTATGCGCGTCAGCAGCGACAAGGTACCCCAGAAAAAGTCGTCTGAAACCATGGACAATTCATGCGAATAATCCTCCGGGAAGGTCTTCAACCATTCATGCGCCGCCCATTGCTTCCGAGTCCGCACCCGCATGGAACTGCGGGGGTATTGGTGTTTTTTCCGCAGCGCGTCGTAACGCGAGGCGGGTGAACAGCAGGGATTCGGCATCTCTTTGACCCAATGCCCGCGCCAACGGGGCTGCTGCTCCCATTTGATCCAGCAGCGCGCCTCTCCCGGCGCAAAGATCCGGATGCAGTTCTTTTCCATCCACACCATTTTTCCGGTTTCCGGCAGAAAAAAGTAGTTTTTCCCCTTGGGAGGAATCAATTCGTTGGAGTTGTTCATATGAGATTGGGAAAAAAGAAAGGGATGCTTCCAAAATTGGAGGAGGTTTTATTCTGTGACCACGGGTTAACTGCGTGAGTAATCGAGTAGGGGGGGTGCCCCCCCCCTCTCACACCACCGTACGTGCCTTTTATGGCATACGGCGGTTCCTGTCATACGAGTTGCTCCCGCTCATATCTGCCTGCGAAGCCTTCAAGCCCCAGGTTCCTGAACCATTTCTTATCCATTGCCCGGTGGGCTTGGGGTGTGCATGACAAGCACCACCACCCCTTGCCGGAGCCCGCAAGGCACCATGCCGGGTCTTTCTTGATCCCGCATTCCATCAGGAAGCGGCCGATTCCCTTCGCCCGTTTGCATTGCTTGAGCTTGAGGCA
>PXAS01000006.1 GCA_003565815.1 PVC group bacterium | reverse complement strand
TTGGTGACAGTGGCGAGGAGGTGGAGGCTATCGGGTTCGTAGCCGTATGCGAAGGTACCGGCGGGGCTTTCGATTTCGTGGAGCCGCCCATGGTCTTCGTGGTAGCGGTATTCGACCAGATGTTCGGTTTCTTCTTCCTCTTCGTCGACGAGTTCCCAGCCTGTGGGACGGCCGAGGTCCAGCGGGCCATATTCGATAACGCGGGTGAGTCCGCCGATGGTGATTTCCTCGGTATCTGCAGTAAGGGAATCCGGATGATTGTAGGTGAAGACGCTTGCGGCAACGCCGTTGGAGATGCTTTTCGTGCGGCCGAGGGCGTCGAGTTCGATGGCGACGTTGGGGGTGGAATCGCTGTAGGTGGTGGTTTCGAGGCGCCCGCCGTCGTCGTAGTCGTAGGTGGTGACGATGCCGCGCTGCCAGGTGCGGGTTTCGAGGCGGCCGCCGTCGGTGTTGGTGTAACTGGTGCCCTTCTCGTCGGGGTATATCTTTTGGTGGAGGAGGCCAGTGTTGGGGAAGTAGATCCAGGTGGTTTGATCGGAGTTTTCGAGGTCGTCCTGCCCGGCACCGGGTTCGCCGGTGGGCGGGTCCTCGCGCCAGGTGTGGAGGGTTTTGAGGCGGCCGGCGTAGTCGTAGGTGCGGAATTCGGGGTAGGTTTGGCTGCCCCAGCGGGCTTGAATTTCGCCGCGCGGGGTGTAGGCGGTGTGAATGACGTTTGCCTGTGCGGTCGCAGGCAGGGTGGTGGTGAGGCGGTTGCCGCGGCTGTCGTAGGTGAAGGAGGTGGTGCGGGTGCCGGGGTCGGTGATGTGGACTGATGTCAGGAGCATGGAAGGCGGCGGCGGAACGGCCGGGCAAACGTCAAGTGGGATAATGAACGAATCGAGGCGGGAATTTAGGGGAATTATAATTCGCTCGGGGCTGACATTCTGAAAACAAATTGTTTTTATGGAACTTCTGCAAGCAATTTTTCTTATTTTCTGCCTGTCCAATGTCACACGTTCTTAAGATGGTGGTTTCTATGGAGGTTCTGCAAGAATTTTTTTTGAAAACTGACTGTCCAATGTCACATCGATGGCGAGGGTGTCGGGGTCGTTGCCGGGGAAGCGGCATGTATGGGAACTGTCGACCGAAGGCGGAAGTCTCAATGGTAAAGGCAATGGTTGACATTCGACAAGGTTTCGTCGCAGGACGTGCCTGAATGTAAGTACCGTCCTGGCACCTCGCTGTTCTGCCAATCGAAAGAGCATGAGGTCGTCGATGCTTCAGCTTCCGCCGCCGGGCTGGTAGGGCCAGAATTCCATCCCTACAGCCGATGGTTCTGTTGGAACAGCCACTTCATACGCAAACGGCCGGACTTTGTTCATCTCCTCGGCGAGCCAGCGCATCTCCGGACGTATCCTGCGGCCTTTCTCCATAAAACGCATCCCCATCCTGCGATAGGCGAAGCGCGCATAGTCGTCTGTGTCGAGTGTCTGAGATTTTTTTGACCATAAGTAGTTGGTTTCGGTTCGTCCCTCGAACTTGCCGTCCACAATGTCCCGGTAGTGTCGCAGATAAAGCTCCGCATACTCCCTGCGCTGAGACGGAGTGCGGGCCTTCTCGACAAGGTAGAGCACTGTTCTCTGGAATTGGGTGAATCGTTGAGTGGTCGATTGGTCCTGCTGAAACCATGTCTCAAGTACTTCCGGCGTCAAACGCGCGCCGCCCTCTTTCATCCTCAGATATGCTTGTTGATTACTATGGCCGTATATAAATCCACCATCATGGTATCGATAGCAGGAAATCAACAAGGCCGAACTGATGCAGGCGATAGCCAGCAGGAACGCAATGTGTATCGGAGTTTGGAGTGCATTCATGATTATTTGCATGGGTTGCATGCGCGGTTAATGAATTCAACGACGATATTACAGCCCTGGCTGTGGCATACCAAGACCTCGTCCTTGCTTGCTAAATACTGCATGATTGCAGCACGGAGATCCAGTTGCCCCCGTCTATAATCAAAACCATCACCGCGATTCTGATCCGAATCCGCAAACTGCACCAATAAATCCGGCGGAAAGCGGTGATTGACTATACTGTCAAGACTTGCCTCCCAGACGGAAACATTTGTGCCGCTCCATTGGTCTCTCCAGCCACCCGTGATACCGCCGTGGGGAACCCAGTCGGTGGGGTCGAAGTAGATGATCCATGCGATGTCGCAGCATTCGGTGTCGGGCAGTTCCTGCTCGGCTCTCTTGGGCGCCACCATGAAAACCGCAAGTTTCCGGCGGTTATTCTTGTAATCCTCGTTGCAGAAGTATCCCGGAACGGCGCTCTGGGCGGCCTTTCTTTCCGCTTCGGCATCCAGTTGCGTCTTCGGCCAAAACAACAGCCCCGGAAAAAACGCCTTGTCGGAAGTCGAGGGATGGTTGCGGAGTCGTTGTCGATACCTGGTATCGCGGGTGTTGTGGGGTTGGAGGGGATTTTTCTCATCGTCCCGCAGCGCATCGCTTACATAATTTCGATTTCCAATAAAGGATATTCGACCGACGCCCGAAAACGCCCACAAGCGTTCGAAGCCTAGCAGATCGATCCAGTTCACTCCGTCATTCCCGACAAAGCCATACAAGTTCAACCCGCCCCATTCTTCAATGGGGTCGCGGTTGAGCCAATAAGGGATACCCGACGCGGGTTTCGTAGCGGTAGGGCGGTTTTTCCGGCGCGGTTCCAAGGGTTGGCGGCGGTTTGCCGGGCGAGTTCTGTTAGATCTCGCGGAAAAACCCCAGACGCGGTTTTTCGCGGTGAGGTCGCTTGCGACGGATGCGCGATCTGACAAGGTGGTGAGCACGTTTCGCCGCAGTTTTTAGCGGCTTTTGG
>PXAS01000140.1 GCA_003565815.1 PVC group bacterium | reverse complement strand
AGATTTTGTACCCTGCGGATGCTTCGCCGTCCTGCGGATTTTTTTGGGGGAAGGGAATTCTGCGAATGGCGATGCCATCCCGCGAATCATTTGTCGTTTCCAGTGGGATTCCGACGATGATCCGCAGTCCGGCGAAGCATCCGCAGGATCATCTCCATTTTTATTTTTCATCTCTTATTTCACAACTCCCAGTCCATCAGCGGGCCCCTGAAGGGATTGGCGGGGTTTTATGGCGGTATTTTACGGAGGACCTTGCGACGGTTTGTTTTTTAAATCTCTAAAAATCAATGGTAGAGTGTTTGGGAGTGCGGAGTGCGGAATGGGGGGGCTCAATTTGGAGAATCGAGAATTTAAACTTGAAATCCATGCGCTTCTGGGGTTGAAGCTATGGAGATCGGCAAATCGGATTGTCAACGCATGCTGGCAATCGAAATTCTTTTCTTCCATTGGCGCATCCAACTGGATGCGTCCAAGGATACCCCCACGGGTCATCTTGAACTTTTCACGTACACAAACTTTTCAAAGGCAAAGTGATATGAAAATCATGCACATTCTTTTCGCCGGGGCTTTCGCCTTGGCGTCTTTCTACACCCATGCGGAAACGCGGATTTTGGAGCTGACTCTGGAGGATTGTCGGCAACTGGTCATCCAGCGGAATCTGGAAGTGCAGGCGTCGAAACTGGGGTGGAAAGCTTCGGACGCGCTGTACAGGGGGGAGCGGCAGGCCTTGTGGGAGCCCACTTTGGTCCTGAGCGCCGACCGGGAAAGCAATGAGCGGGAGAACAATTCCGAGCAGTTTGTGAGTCAGGGCGTGGAAGATTTTTCGGAACGGAACGACATTTACCGGATTGCCATTGAACAGCCCCTGATCACGGGTGGACAGGTTCAATTGGGGTATACGCTTCGGGATTTGAACAACAATCTCCGGGAACAGCGGGAACTGGAAGGACCGGAACGGGATTATGAAGCCTTTTTGGGATTGGTGTTCACGCAACCGCTTCTGAAAAACGCGGGGCCGAGCGTCACCACGAGCATGATCCGCATGGCCCGGGAGGAATCCGAGGTGGCGTTCCAAGAATGGCGCCGGCAAATCATGCAATCCCTGGGGTCGGCGGAAGCCGCCTATTGGGATCTCAAGATTGCCCAGCGCCGGGTGGAATACCGCGAGGCCTCGGTGGAGGTGGCGGAAAAGATTCTGGAAGACAACCGGGCCCGCCTGGACGCGGGCAGGGGAGGGGAGGCGGAAGTCCAACAGGCGGAAGCGGGCTTGGCCCTCCGGGAAACCCAGTTGCTGGAAGCCAGGCAAAATTTGGATGAGGCCTCCAGCCGCTTGAAAACGTTTTTTGCCGAGACCATCCGGGAGGGCGGTTTCGCCTTGCGGGCCGTGGATGAACCGGATCTGACGGAAGTGGCGGAATCCGAACCCGAGATTTTCGAAACCGCGATGCAAGTTCATCCCGACATGCTGCTCCGCAAACATCGGGTGGAACAGGAGCGCATCCGCATGAATTACGCGAAAAACCAAACCCTGCCGGACGTGAACTTGCAGGCGACCTACGGGTTCAACGGTTTGGGCGAATCTTCTTCGGAGGCCTTTGACAGAGTGGAGGAGGGGGATTTTGTCTCCTGGTCCGTCGGGGTGCAGGTCCGGGTGCCTTTGGGGGGCGGGCGCCGGGTGCGCAGTGAATACGAATCCGCCAAATTCCGGGCGGAGCAAGGGGAGTTGATGATGCAGTCCTCGGAAGTGGCGTTGTCGAATGCCTTGAGCACCAGTCTGCGGCGGGTTTCCAACCATCACGCCCAGGCGTCGAATTATCGGAGGGTCGCGGAACTCAACCAAACCTTGCTCGATACGGAGTTGGCCCGACTCGAAGCGGGACAAAGTGACAGCCGCAAAGTGTTGGACACGGAGGAGCGCTTGACCGAAGCCCTGGAAAGCGCGGCTTCGAGTTTGGTGCGTTTCGTGGTGGCGAAAATCGAATTGGAATTGTCCGCCGGCGTTTTGCTCACCAATCGGGATTTGGATCCGATGACCCGCACCCTTCCGGAAAGAATTGGGGCGGAAGCCCCGGAACCCGCCGCCGGGACCTTGCCGGACGAGGCGGCTCCTGACACCGGCCCCGGGGAGCGTCCCATGCAATCCCGTCCCGTTTCCCGCTAATCCGATTTCTCTCTTTCAAGGAAAATACACCATGACGCTTTTCCCCGCAAAAATCCTGTCTTTGTCGCTTCTGGTTCTGAGCGGATGGGCCCATGGCCGTGCGCCCGTTTCCTATCACGGGCTGGTCGAACCGGAGCGGGACGTTCTGCTCAGTCCGGCGGTGGCCGGTCGCATCGCCGTGCTGCATCACCGGGAAGGGGATCGCGTGGAGGAAGGCGCCCTGCTGATGGAATTGGATTCCAAGGTGGAGAAATTGGAAGTGGCGCGGCGGAAAACGGTCTTGGAGGACATGACCGAACTCAACGCGTCGCGCCAACGGGAGGCCTTGTTAAAGGAGGAATTGGAATCCACCCGGGCCTTGGCGGAACGCACCGGATCGGTCAGTCGGGAAGAATTGAACCGGAAAGAATTGGAGGCGGTGCTCGCGGGGTTGGAAGTGAGTCGGCTGGAGCAAGCCAAAATCCGCGAGGAAATCGAACTGAACATTGCCAGGGAACGGTTGGCGTTGCAGAGAATTTTGGCGCCGTTTGCGGGCATTATCGCGCAACTGCCCCAGGACGAGGGGGAAAGCGTGCAACCCAATCAGCCGGTCTTGCGGCTGATTGCGGATGACCACGCGAACCTGATGGTGAACGTCCCGGCCCGGATTGCCCGCCGGCTGAACATTGGGGATCCGGTGCGCTTGCGGTTTCATTTGGAAGACGAGGTGGAAAAGGAAGGGAAAGTGGATTTCGTTTCCCCGGTGGTGGATCCCGCCAGCGGATTGCGGAAAGTGCGCCTGCGATTTGACAACCGCGAGGCGCCGCGGGTGGAGCCCGGGGTTTCGGGGGAATGGATGCTTCCGGAGGGGTTGCATGAGTGATTTCATTTCCGTGAATCTGGGACAACGACTGGAAGCCCTGCAAAATTATTCCGGGGCGCCGAACGCCTTTTGGCTGGAACTCGCGGGGACCGCCGCCGGCGCGGTGGAGGCCCGGGTGGGGGCGGTGTTCATGACCCCGTCCAACACCAAGGCCTGGAAGTGCATTGGCATCTCGCCCAACGAACCGGTTTCCGAACGGCAACAGGCATTGCGCCTGTGTCCGGTTTCGGTGGCCGAATCCTGTGACCAGAATGGCGGAAGGCTCAGCGAAGCCGCCGCCGTGGACGACACCATGCAGGTCCTGGCCGTGAAAGTGCCGCTTCCGGGTGGAACGGGGTCCTTGGTGGTGGCGGCGGTGCGTTCCAGCATGGACGAGCAAAACCGGGAGGCCCTGCTGGACCGTCTGGTGGCCGTCGCCTCCGCGGCCCCCATCTTCCAAGTGCAGCACGTGCTCAAACAGGCCCGCACGGACGTGGGGCAATTTTCCAATGTCTTGGATCTCATGGCCTTGGTCAATGCCCAAGACAAATTCGTGGGCGCCTGCATGATGCTGGTCAATGAACTCGCCTCCCGTCTGCGGGCGGACCGGGTGAGTCTGGGCTGGGAGAAAAAAGGATATATTCGGGTGCGGGCCATCAGCCACATGGAGAAATTCGAGAAAAACATGGACGGGGTCCAATCCGTGGAAACGGCCATGGAAGAGGCTTGGGAACAGGATTCCGAAATTCTTTGGCCCGCCGAGGAGGATGCGACTGTGATTTCCCGCGATCACCAAAAGCTGGTGGATGAACAAACCTCCGGGCACGCGGTATCCGTTCCGTTGCGTCTGGATGGGGCGCCGATGGCGGTGATCACGTTGGAGCGGAAATCGAGCCCCTTTGATCAGAACGAAGTGCGCTGGTTGCGGCTCTGCGCGGATCAGGTGGCGCCCCGGCTGGCCACCCTGGAAGCGAAGGACGCCTGGTTCGGGGCCCGGATGTGGCGCGGCCTCCGCAAACAGCTTTCGAAATTGATCGGCGTGGAACATACCGGCGCCAAGCTCATCGGCATTCTCGGGGTGGCGGCGCTGGCGTTTCTGCTCTTCGGCACTTGGCCGCACCGGCTTCGGGGCAGTTTCGAATTGCAGAGCATGCAAAGCCGGGTCTTGCCCGCGCCTTTCGATGGCTTTTTGGACGAAGTCGCGGTGGAAAAGGGCGATTTGGTGCGGGCCGGCGATCTGCTGTTGACCCTGGACCGGCGGGATCTGCTGATTGAAAAAGCTTCCACCCTGGGCGATTTGAACCGTTATATCCGCGAAACCGAAAAGGCCCGTGCCGAAGGCGCCTTGGGCGACATGCGCATGTCGGAAGCGATGGCCGACCAAACCCGGGCCCGCCTGGAGCGCATCGAGGACCGTTTGCAACGATCCGCGATTCACGCCCCCTTTGACGGGGCGGTGGTGGACGGCGATCTCCGGGAGCGCACCGGCGCCCCCGTGCGCCAGGGGGAAATGTTGTTCCGCGTGGCCAGTTGGGACGCGCTCAAGGTGCAGGCCTTCATCGAAGAGCGCGACATCGATTACATCGAGGAGGGCGCGGAAGTGAAGCTGATCTTCGCCAGCCGTCCCGACAGTCCCACCCCGGCGCGGGTGGTTCGGATCGACCCCATGTCGGTCACCCGGGACGGTGCCAATGTGTTCGTGGTCCACTGCGCCATTGACGAGGACATGGAGCCCTGGTGGCGTCCGGGCATGAGCGGCACCGCGCGGGTGGACGCGGGGCGGCAGCGGCCCATATGGTTGCTGACGCGGCGGACTTTGGATTATTTCCGACTTCGGTGGGGGTGGTAAGATGGCCGGCAACGCGCGCATGTTCAGCGAGCATTGGTATCGCGTTTCCGATCAGCGGGTGGCGCTCCGCGCGGGGGTGCGCACCCGCCGGCAAATCTACCGGGGGGAAGTCTGGCGGGTTTTGTACGATCCTTTTGGCAATCAGTTTTTCCGGTTGCGCCCGGCCGCGTACGAATTCGTTTCGCGCCTGAGCCCCAAACGCACCGTGGAGGAGGTCTGGAAGGAATGTTTGGAGATCATGCCCGACGAGGCGCCCGGGCAAAGCGAAGTCATCCAGCTTCTGGCCCAGCTCTACCTTTCGAATTTGCTTCAGCTCGATCTGCCGCCGGACGCGCAACAATTTTTCGAACGCTACCGCAAGCGGAAAGCCAAGGAACGGAAATCCTATCTTTCCTACATCATGTTCGCCCGGTTTCCGCTGTTCGACCCGGACGATCTGCTGAATGTGCTGAAGCCCTATGGCAAGGCCATTTACAGTAAAATCGGCCTGTTGGCGTGGCTGGGGGTCATCCTCTCCGCCATCAAAGTGGCTTTGGACAACGCGGATGCGCTGGTGGACCAAAGTCAGGGCATTCTCGCGCCGGGCAATCTTTTTCTGTTGTACGGCAGCCTGGTGTTCATCAAGGCCCTGCACGAATTCGGGCATGGCCTGGCCTGCAAACGGTACGGCGGGGAGGTACACCCCATGGGGATCATGCTCATGATCTTCACGCCGATTCCCTATGTGGACGCCACGTCGAGCTGGGCCTTCCGCAAACGCGGCCAACGCATGCTGGTGGGCGCGGGCGGGATGATCTTCGAATTGTTCGTGGCCGCGATCGCCACCTTCGTCTGGGCCTCCACCGGACCGGGCGTGCTCAACGCGGTCATGTACAACATGATGTTCATCGCCTCGGTCTCCACCCTGTTGTTCAACGGCAACCCCCTGTTGCGCTATGACGGATATTATTTGTTGTCGGACTTGCTCGACATTCCCAACCTCTACCAGCGCAGCCACCAGCAGCTCCGTTTTCTCACCGAAGGCAAAATTCTCGGTCGTCCCAACGTCAAACCCGCGAGCCCCTACCGGGGCGAGCAGATAACTCTGGCGGTGTACGGGGTGCTCAGTGGCCTGTACCGGATTATCGTCTTCGGGGGCATTATCCTGTTCGTCAGCCGCCGCTTTTTGTTGGCCGGAATCGTCATGGCCACGATCTGCGTGGTGTCCTGGATCGTCATGCCGACGGTCAAATACGTGCACTATTTGTTCACCGACCCGGCCCTGGAACGCAATCGCCTGCGGGCCATTTCCATCAGTGTGGCCGCCGCCATCGGGGTCGTCGCCCTGGTGGGCATTGTCCCCTTTCCCTCCTCCTTCACGGCGCCGGGCACCCTCGTTTCCACGCCCTTCGTGGAGGTGCCGGCCCGCGCGTCCGGCTACTTGAAAGGCTTGGAAACGCCGGCCAACGTGCCCGTTCAGGCGGGGACCCGGGTGGTGTCGCTCTTGGATCCGGAATGGGACTACGAATACAGGGCCGAGGAGGCGATGTTGCGTCACACCGAAGCCCTGTACCGCCGCTCGTTGCACCGGGATACCGCCGATTTGAGCATCATTGAAGAGCACCGGGCGGTCATGGAACAACGCTTGCATCGCTTGCGCGAGCGGCGGGATCACCTGCAGGTCCGGGTGCCGGCAAGCGGACAGTGGTTGCCGGGCACCCTGGAGGATCTCGACGGGATCTGGGTGGACCGCGGCAGTGTGCTCGGATATGTGCTCAATCCGCAACGGCATCAATTCGTGGCCGTCATTTCCCAAGACGAAGCCCGCTGGCTTTTCGACGAGGCCGGCATCCGCCGGGCCCGCATTCGCCTCCGGGGGTCCGCGCAAGAACCGCTGGAAGCCACCGGATGGCGGGTGATCCCCGCCGAACAACGGGAATTGCCTTCGCCCGCCCTCGGCTGGTACGGCGGCGGTGAACTCGCCGTGGCCGAAGACGCCCGGGAGGGCACCGAAGCCGCGCAGACGTTTTTCGAAATGCGGGTGGATTTCGAAACAAGCGAGGCGCTCAGCCTCATGCACGGACGCACCGGACGCATGCGCATCCGCATCGCTCCCGAAAGCCTATGGACCCAGGCCACCCGCCGCGTCCGCCAGCTCATGCGCAGGGAGAGATAAGCCGTGGACGCCCCCGCCGCTTCCTCCGTTCCCTCCGCGGAATATCATCGCCTCAGCGTCCGGCGCCCCAAACAATTGCCAAAAGGCCTGGACGCCCTTGCGCAAAGCGTGACCGGAACCGTGGACCGTCATTCGGGACGCACCAAGCGGCTTTGGGCGCAGGTCGCGGAGATCCAAAAGGAATCGGAGGGCTTGGAGAGCCTTTCCGACCGTCATTTGCGGGAACGGCTGCAGGCGCATCACGACGCCTTCCGCCGCAGCCGCGGCGATGAGCCCGGGCGCGTCCCCGGCGCCCTGGCCCTGATTCAGGAGGCCGCCTTCCGCACCATCGGGTTGCGCCCCTATCCGGTGCAATTGCTCGGTGCCCTGGCCATGCACGGAGGATGCCTCGCGGAAATGGCCACCGGGGAAGGCAAAACCCTGACCGCCGCGCTCACCGCCGTGCTCGCGGGTTGGAGCCACCAACCCTGTCACGTGCTCACGGTGAACGACTATCTGGCCAAGCGCGACGCCACCAACTTCAAGCCCCTGTACCGATTTTGCGGGCTCGAAGTCGATTGTGTCACCGCCGATTTGGAACCCCAGCACCGCCGCCGCGCCTATGGGGCCCACATCACCTATACCACCAGCAAAGAACTGCTCGCGGATTTTTTGCGGGACCGGCTTCAGCTCCAGCGGGTCAGCGATCCCCAGCGCCGCCTCATCCGCCATATCCTCCGTCCCGCCCTCGCGGCCCGCGAATCCCTGGTGCTGCGCGGCCTGCATGCGGCCATCGTCGATGAAGCCGACAGTATTCTCATCGACGAAGCCGTCACCCCGCTGATCATTGCCCAGCCCCGGGCCAATCCCATGCTGGTCGAAGCCTGCGAAGCCGCCCGGCACGTCGCCGGCAAACTCGAAGCCGGACGCGACTACACCGTGGACCTCCGGTACCGCGAAATCAAGCTCACGGAAGTCGGCAAAGAACGCATCGAAAGCCTGGCCGAAGACCTGCCGCCCGTCTGGCGGGGGCCCGGACGCCGTCAGGAACTCATCGAACAGGCCATCAGCGCCCGCGAATTGTTTCTCAAGGGACGGCAATACGTGGTGCAGGACGAGAAAGTCATGATCGTGGACGAATTCACCGGACGCATCATGCCCAACCGATCCTGGAGCGAGGGCTTGCACCAGGCCATCGAAGCCAAGGAAGGCCTGCCCGTCACCGAGCCCAACGAAACCGTGGCCCGCATGAGTTTCCAGCGCTTTTTCCGACTGTTTCCCAATATTTGCGGCATGACCGGCACCGCCTGGGAGGCCCGCAATCCCTTTTGGCGCATCTACAGTCTGCCCGTGGTCCGGGTGCCCACCCACAAACCCTGCATCCGCGAAGTCATGCGCGAGCAGGTTTTTGCCAATTCAGAAGAAAAATGGACCGCCGTCGCCGCCTCCGTGCATGAAATTCACCAACAGGACCGTCCGGTGCTCATCGGCACCCGCAGCGTGGAAGCCAGCGAAAAACTCGCCGTCCGTCTGGAAGCCCTCGGACTGCGTTTCAACCTGCTCAATGCCGTGCGCCACGAAGAGGAGGCCCGGATTGTGGCCGAAGCCGGGCTTGCCGCCAAAATCACCATTGCCACCAACATGGCCGGGCGGGGAACCGACATCAAGCTCAGCCGCGAGGTGGCCGAGGCCGGGGGGCTGCACGTGATCGCCACCGAACGACACGAATCCCGGCGCATCGACCGACAATTGTTCGGACGCGCGGCCCGGCAGGGGGATCCCGGCAGCGCCCAATCCTTTGTCTGCCTCGAAGACGAACTTTTCCGTCGTTTCGTCCCCGAAACCGTGCGCAATTCCCTGGCCGGGGTCTCCGGCGGCATCGCCCGGAAACCCTTCCTCACCGCCCTCAATGCCGCCCAGCGCACCGCCGAACGCCACGCCTTCCGCGGACTCCGCGCCGTACTCGCCACCGACACCTGGCTGGATGAATCCCTTTCCTTCGCCCAAGATATCGGCGGGGCGTAGAGGAAGAAGACGTATATGAGCGTTTGGACGCAAAAGGATTTTGGACACTTTGGAAGATACGATGAAGCTCACGACTGTTTCTACCCCTGACGACATCGCTGCCGTTGCACGGCTGGCCCGCGAAATTTGGACCGAACATTACGTGCCCATCGTCGGGGCCGCACAGATTGACTACATGTTGGAGCGATTCCAAAGCGAGGCCGCCATCGCCCTCCAACTTGCGGAGGGCTTCGCGTACTTCCTTCTTGTCCGGGACGGTGCGCCCATCGGGTACGCCGCCGTGCAGCCCCAGCCGGACGGATTCCTTTTCCTTAGCAAAATCTACACCCTCAAATCCGTTCGCGGGACCGGTGCGGGCAAGGCGTTGCTCGCGCACATCCAAGCCTTCGCCGCGGAACGGGGTCTCGACCGCATTTTCCTCACCGTCAATCGACACAACCACGCCGCCATCGCCTGGTATCAACGTCAGGGTTTTGTCATCACAGGCACAAAATGCCAGGACATCGGGCAGGGCTTCGTGATGGATGACCATCTGATGTGCTTGTCGCCGGTGTGAAGATGCCCATGGGTCCATGGGGGGGCTCATCTCATAATTAGTGAAACTGTCGAATCGTCGTCGTCGAAGCTGTCCCCAGCTTCGATATCCAGATCTTTGATAGGTTCTGCAACTGGGGACAGTTGCAGCTACGGCAAAAAAACACCAATTCTGAGATGCGCCCGTCCATGGGCGAGAAAAGATTTTCCCATTGACCTTTTTCCCCGTCATGGATACGCTTTGATCATTGTATCCCAAGCCCTTCGTCACATCCAAACCAGAATCCAATTCAAGGAGCACGCCATGATCCCCAAAATTTTCTCTCTTTCTTTCCTCGCGGTTTTTACGCTTTTCTCGGGGTGCGGACAACGGGTGGACACATCCGACCAGGTGGTTTTGGGGGTCATTCCCAAGAGCACGGGCGGGGAGTTTTGGGGCACCGTTCACGACGGCGCCAAGCAGGCGGAAGCCGAACACGGCGTCCGTATTCGCTGGGAAGGCACGGTGACGGAAACCGAAATCGCGGAACAGAACCAAATCATTGACAACATGATCACCCTGGGCGTGCACGGAATTGCCCTGGCGCCCCTGAATTCCAGGGCCATGCGCGGTCAAGTGCAGAAGGCGGTGCAGGCCGGGATTCCGGTGGTGATTTTCGACTCCGCCGTGGAGGGAGACGCCCACACCAGTTTTGTGGCCACCGACAATCGGCAGGGGGGCGCGATGGGCGCGAAGCATTTGTTGACGCTTTTGGAGGAAGGGGAACGCCGGGTGATGGTGATGCGTTTCGTCCAAGGCGCGGGCAGCACCGAAGACCGGGCCGCGGGATTCATCGAACACGCGGAAGCCCATGGCCTGGAGATCGTGGCCCACCCTTATCCGGAAACCGGCACCATCGAAGGCTGCAAAAACGCGGCCGCCAATACCCTGGAGGGCTTTATCGTGGATGGGAAGCTGGAGTTGGACGGCTTGTTCGCCTGCAATCTCTATTCCACCCTGGGCGTGCTCTCGGCCTTGAACGATCTGCGCAACAGTGGCATCGATGTGGACGGCTTGCGTTTTGTCGGCTTTGATACCTCCCGGGTGCTTTTGGAGGCCTTGGAAGACGGGCGGATCGATGCGCTGGTCGCCCAAAATCCGGTCCGCATGGGCTATCTGGCCGTGGAAACCCTCGCAAAAGTGGTCCGGGGGGAGCCCGTGGATGCGTTGATCGACACCGGTGTGGCGGTGGTGACCCGGGAAAACCTGGCGGATGATCCCGAAATTCGGGCCATGGTGGGCTTGGAATAACACGCGTTCCACCGAAAGTGTTCCGTTTCAGGTTATTCCAGGCATGACGCTCCGCGAGAATGAAATCCATCATGGACGGGACGTTCGCTTGCGGATGTCCGGCGTTCGCAAATCTTTCGGCGCCACGCGGGCATTGGACGGGGTGGATCTTGCCGTAAAGCCCGGAGAGGTCATGGCTTTGGTGGGCGAAAACGGGGCCGGCAAAAGCACCTTGATGAAGGTCCTTTCCGGTGCGCATCCCCGGGACGCGGGCGAGATGTTTTTGGAGGGAAAACCATACGAACCGCGGGACCCTTTGCACGCGCGCGAACAGGGCATTGCCATGATTTATCAGGAACTCTCCCTGGCGCCGCATCTGAGCATCATGGAGAATATTCTCCTGGGGATCGAACCCCGTCGCGGTTTGCTGTTGGAGCGGGAGGCCATGCGGCGCATCGCCTCGGACGCGCTCCGGGAAGTGGGCATGCCCGATTTCGATCCCGATACCCGGGTGGCCCGCCTTTCCCCGGCCCGCATGCAATTGGTGGAAATCGCCCGGGCCGTGGCTCTGGACTGCAAGGTGTTGGTGCTGGACGAGCCCACCAGCTCCCTCGCCCGGCAGGATATCCAAACCCTTTTTGCTTTGGTAAGACGCCTGAAGGCCAAGGGCATTTCCGTGGTCTATATTTCCCATTTTCTGGAGGAAGTGAAGGAGATCTCGGACCGATTTACGGTGTTGCGGGATGGAAAAACCGTGGGGGAGGGGGGCACCCGGGACACGGACGTCCATGAAATGATCACTCGTATGGTCGGTCGGGAGGTCCATGAGCTGTACCCCCGTTCCCCCCATCGGGCCGGGGAGGAGATTTTGACGGTTCGGAGCTTGGCGGGCATGGCAAAACCGGACGGGGTGGACTTTGGGTTGCATCGCGGAGAGGTGTTGGGAATCGCCGGATTGGTGGGCGCGGGTCGCACGGAGATGATGCGGCTGATTTTCGGATTGGATCCGGTGAAAGAAGGTGAAATCCGGGTGGCGGGGGTTCCGGGAGGCTCCCGGCCGGCGACGCGCTGGCGGCAGGGACTGGGCATGGTGAGCGAAGACCGCAAAGCCGAGGGGTTGGCGATGGGGTTGAGTATCGCCGAAAACCTGACCCTGCCCCGCTTGCAGGGGCTGGGGCCGTGGCGCTGGGTTCGTCCATCCCGTCAGCGGGCGGCCTGCAAACCCTGGATCGAAGCCATGCCCATCAAATGTACATCGGCCACACAGCGGGTGGGGGCGCTTTCGGGCGGAAATCAGCAAAAAGTGGCCCTGGCCCGTCTGTTGCATGCGGACGTGGACGTTTTGTTGCTCGATGAACCCACGCGGGGCGTGGATGTCGGCAGCAAGGCGCAAATTTATCAGTTGATCGATGACCTGGCCCGGGGAAACCCCGGGGAGGGGGTTCTCCCCAAAGCCGTGCTGGTCATCAGCAGTTATTTGCCCGAACTCATGGGGATTTGCGACCGAATTGCGGTGATGTGCCGGGGACAACTGGGCGCGCTGCGGGACGTTCGGGACTGGGACGAGCACCAACTGATGCGGGTGGCCACCGGCGCCGGAGACGGAGCAGCCCCCGACGCCGTCCCCTTGCAGACCGAGGAAAACCTGGAGACCTTATGAACAAAATCCCGTCGGAAAAACCTTCGTTCTTTCAAACCCCATGGTTCAACACCATTGGACGTTTCCTCGCGTTGTTGGGCGTGTTTTTGTTTTTTGCGCTCATGGTGGAGGGCGGTCGCTTTTACAGCCTGCGGAACCTGGAAAACATTCTCCGGCAAAGCGCGGT
>PXAS01000047.1 GCA_003565815.1 PVC group bacterium | reverse complement strand
TATAAGGCTCTTTCCGGAGATCGATCCCCCGGATTTGACACCATTCTGAAAGTCATGAAAGCCCTCGACCTCAAAATTCACGCGGAAGCAGTGGCCTGAGCCCAACCATTCCCGGCACTGAACAAGTCGGTGCGGGGGGACGTTGAATAATGGAATCAATCACGCCAGATGAGTTGCTTTCTCAAGGATTTACCGAAGACATGGAAAGTCTGAAGCGGTTTGAACACCCGTTCAAACTGCCAACAATTGTGTTGGCAGCTGGGTTTATATTATTGGGAGTGGGTATAATGCTGGGAATAATACCGTTTGTTTCCGGCTTCTTCGCTGGTATAGGAGTTCTAGTTGTGCTATTCCAACTCCTCATTTACTTCAAACGATCAACCCCTCGAAGTCGTTTCACTGGAAAACCCCTTAAGAAATACTTCAATGCAGTTCCAGAAAATAATGTTGTTCAGGAAATAATATACGTGTGCGAGGAATCTAAAACGTTTTATCGAAGAGTCTGGGGGGTAGAATCTGAAACATATTGAAAATATTAAAGACAAACAAATACTTATTCAACAATATTATTGAGCGAACCTCGTTCCTCGGTCCGCTCATCTAAACGTTCACCCTGGAAAATATGAGCCCATTCAAAAAGATTTTTGGCAAACAAGACTGCAGGTCGGATGAACAGCATCCCTCCGAACTGGAAGTTTTTGCCCAATTAGATGCACTGCGCCGTAAGGCTGCCATAGCGGAAATCGGGGGATTTCGTCCCCCCGATGATTCTCTTTCTTCATGGTTTGGTGGCCACGCTGTTATGCTGCCAGACGAGGCAGTGCCTGAGTATAATGGCAAACCCATGTTCCCGCTCCTTCAGATCAACATTTTAGAATTACCTTATGTACCCGAACAACTCAGCGGCACGTCATTGCTGGTTGTCTTGTTGAATCAGGATGAAATTCCTTTTGACCAGCCCAATGGCGAGGGTTGGCTGATTCGGGAATACACGAATCTTGAAGGGCTACGCTTTCGCCCAGACCCAGCCAAGCCGTCACATCTCAAAAAAACAATCAGATTCTCTCATAAAATACTCGACAACCCGGGTAGGGAACGGTTGAATGGTCTATGAGAGAAATCCAATGTTTGAAGAAACCCTTTATCCGCAATCCCTGCGGCTCCTGTGCGATCACGGTATGCGGGAGCGGCTTGAGTCCGTTGCTTTGACAGAAAAGCCTGAACCTTTTCCTTGGAATGATAAAATGCACGGACCTTTTGCCAGGAATGAATGACCTTTTTCCTTTTGCCCGGTGGTTCCTGATGGCCCAACACTCACGGGAGTGCCTTACATGATGGAGGAAGCATGAATGAAAGAATACGAGTGAAAATGATGAAGGTTTGATGATGATTGCAGGAAAAATATTTCATAAAATCCGAGTTCGCAATTTTCTTGCTTTGCTCTTGTTGGGGCTCGTTGGATGGAGGGTGAACCTTGCATACCAAAACCAACGTCTGAAGCTCGCCATACATGAAGGGTCGGTTCGAATGGCTCGGTCGGCATTGAGCTGGGGCGCAAACGTAAACCATCCTGATTCGCCCATTGCACTTGCAGGTCGGAAATATCTTCACCATGCCACGATCCGCTCCCCTTCGGAAGCCGGACGTTTATGGGGATACTCTGAGCTCATCCCTCTGCTTTTGGATGCAGATGCAAATATGAATCTTCCAGATAGACGCGGGTTCATGATTCTGGATTATATGGTGCAGACAGGTTTTCCCGAGAAAGTGAAGGAGTTGGTGGAACGTGGAGCGGACGTGAACAGTCTTCAGAAAACAGCATACAATAGCCCTCATCCGTTGATTTTGGCCGTGAAGGCACGGGAAAACGCCCCCCCTGGCTCTTTGTATCGATATGACCAAGTGGTTGAATATCTTTTGGAAAAGGACGTGGACGTAAATGCGGTTGATGGTACCGGGCAAACGGCTCTTTATTATTTGTCAGGTCAACGCTTGGTCTTTAGTCATCCACACCTCGTCATGAAATTTATAGAAAAAGGAGCCCGAGTTAACCCAGGGGATCACCGTGAAAGGCCACCGCTTGGTTTGGCCGCAACAAGAGGACAGGTGGCCATTGTACGGACGTTGTTGGATCAAGGTGCAGAGGTGGATTATCCTACGCCTGAAGGATATACCCCGGCCTATTTAGCTGCTTATAATCCTTTTGCCAGTGAGTCCGACCTGTTAACAATTTTGCAAATTCTCATCGAAGCAGGTGCGAATCTTGACTTGGAAATTGGTGGCAGGCCTCCAATCCGCGAAACCCCTTTGGCACGACGAGCACTGGCAATCGCAGATGTAAAGGCTGAAGAACGCCAATGAGCAAACAACATGCTTTCAGGCCTCCATTTCCGTTCGGTTCGGAAGTGGAGGAAAAACTCCCGGATCAGATCCTCCCGGAGTGTGGAGGGGTCGCACTGATACCGATCTGCCACCAGCCTGACCTGACGGCAATAGCCTTTCCGGGTGCTGGTCGAATCATACCGAAGGGCCGACAACTCTGCAAACTGCTTCATGCAGGGGTAAACGTGGTCGTACTGAAGCGGATCTTTGTTGCGCCGCCCGAGGTTTGGACGGCGTATCCGGGAGGGATTTGTGTGGTTTTTGACTTGCTCATTACAGCGGCTTCCCTCAGTATGACCCGAGGAGTTGCGGGGGATGTTGTAGTTTACCATAGACCCCTACATTGGCATCCTCCGTTGCTCCTGCCGATCTTTTCAGATGAAAATCAAATCCAACACATCTAACACCCTGCCGCGTAGCGGCTTAGTTCAACCAGCAGTCGCACCGAACCCTCCTCCGTCGGGTCCGGTGGACTGAGACGTTG
>PXAS01000215.1 GCA_003565815.1 PVC group bacterium | reverse complement strand
TCGGGCAGGTTGGCATGGGCGGCGGGGACGGGCAGGTCGAGACTGGCCACGCCGGGTCCGCTGACGTTGATGCGGGAGATGTCGCGCAGGTGATCGAGAAACACCCGTCCCGCCGCGTCGGTGGCGGCTTGGGCGCGGGTATCGGACGTGAAAGCGGGATGGTGGAAGACCAGGTTCAACGGCTGGCCTTCGATGGGTTCGCCGTTGAGTCCGCGCACTTCCAGCCACCAGCCGTCGGCACCGGGCTGGAGGAAAATCTGCTTGAGGGCCTCCCCGGTGCGGGCCCGGTTCACGGGCAGGGCGAAGGTGTCGGTGAGGGTGATCTCCTCGTGGTCGGTGCGGCGGCGAAGTTTTGCGGTGACGGTCACTTCCACGCGGCGCAGGTCGTCGGGCACCCAAAAGGCGCGGGACCACTCCTGGTTGCGGGTGAATTCGGCCTTGAATTCGCGCTCGGTGCGGGTGTCGCGGGCATCCACGGACGCGAGGGAGACGGTGACTTCTCCGAGTTGGGCGGGGTCGAGGGCAATGCCGTTCACGCGCAGGTCGGGACGCAACACCAAGCGTCCGCTCTGGCGCCGGGGCAGGTTCTGGGGGTCGAGGTGAATGCCGGCGGTGAATTGATAGTCCTCGCCTTGATGGACGAGTTGTTCGGGGTGGCTGAAATCGCCCTGTTTCAGAATGGCGAAGCGGGTGCCGGGGTTTTCGGAGAAGGGCAGGAGAATCCCCCCGCGTTCGTCGGGGGTGAACTCGCGTCCGTTGATCCAGAGGGTGGCCTCGGGCACGTGTTCGCCGGATTCGTTCATGATCATCACCGCCTGGCCGGCGGACGTCGGCATGGAAACGGATTCGAGGCTGCCGATGTGCAGGAGGGCGCGGGAGCTGACCCCGCCGCCGATGAGTTCGACCACGTACACACCGCGTTCGGTGATTTCGGGGAATTCCAAGGTATGGCGGATGCGGCGGCCGGGCGCGGCTGCGGTTTCGACGCGCCGTTCGCGGGTGGCCACTAGACCGTCCAGATCCACGGCCTGGTCCACGGGTTGACGGCGGGTGGAATAGTAGTTGAAGGTCTGCAGTTCGTAGATTTTGATGAGCACGCTGTCCACGCGTTTCACATCGACCTCCAATTCCACCGCGTCGCCGGGTTTTAGATACGTGGGGTTGGTGGCGGCGAAGTCGAGTTCCACGCGGTCGAGGATCGCGCGGTACTGTGCGGGGCTGAGGCGGGGGCGCTGGTCTTCGGGGCGTCCGACGCCGTGGAGGATTTTGCTTTCGGCGAAGACGGCGTTGAGCCAGCTTTCCTCGAACCAGCGTTCAAAGGCGGCGGGGTTGGAGGCATCTTTCAGGAAGTGGATGAGAAATTCGCGGACGAGGGGGGATTCGTCGATGATGGGGGGCAGGGGGATGTTTTCGCCGGGCTGCCAGCGGAAGTTGACCCACTCGGTGTCGCGGGCGCGCTGCAACTGTTCGCGGCGGTCCCGGGGAAGGTAGGCGACTTGGCGGGGCATTTCCAGATAGGCGCGGAACAGGGCTTCGTCGTAGATGCCCAGATGTCGTTGGTGGTCCATGAGCCGAAAGGCGACGCTGGCTTTCAGCGAGTTGTGCATGGGTTCGAGGGTGCGCACGAAATCCCAGACCTCGGTGAAGTGTTCCACGGCGGCGGCGTGGTCTTGGGAGAGGTCGGTGTCGGGGGCGGGGATGCGGGCGAGGCGTTGGGTCACGTAGTTGCCGTTGCGGAGTAGGGCGGGGCGTCGTCGGGCGAGTTCCTCGAGCTGTGCCTTGGAGAGCCGGTTGTGGATGGCGATGGAGCCAAAGCCCTCGCTGCGTTCCCAGTCGAGGTCTTCGAGAATCAGATCCAGCAGGTTCGGGAAATCGGGACGTTCAACCCGCGTGAGGAGGATGCGGCGTTGCTCCGGGCGGAGAAAGCCCGGGGCGATCAGCTCGAGACCCCGCACGGTGTAGCCGGGAAAACCGGAGCGGCGGTGAGCCGCCTGGCGGAAGGATTCCAGGTCATAGGCTTCGGGGTCCACGCGTGAGGGGGCGGTCGATTCGCGGGCTTCGTCGCGGCGGCGGTGGTTGAAGTGCAGGTTCAGATCGCGCCGGATATGTTCCCAGGCGAGGTCGGGATGCTGGTCGAAGCCCAGCAGATGATGACGTCGGTTGATTTCGCGGTAGCGCGGGGTGGGGGAACGGTTGCCCAGGAACTGATGCCAGTCGCGCAGGGTGCGTTCCACGGCGGCGCGGTCCCCGGCCAGTTGATGGTGCAGGGCGGTGAAGTAGTAGAATTCCTCGGTGTTGGGCACCAGCATCTCCAACGCCTTGGCCCGGTCCCCCCAGGCGAAGGCCTCCTGGAACTCAAGCGAGTTGGGGTCTTGGGCTTGTGCGGACTGCGGGGGCAGGGCCGCGAGGGCAATAATGGCAATCAGCATCGGGAACAGGTTTTTCATGGGAGTCTCCAGTCGGGAATTCATCAATCGTTTGGAAAGTTTACACCGATAAGACGTGGCGGGATAGAGATTTCTTGGAAAAAACTGAAAATCTCTTGTAGGTCGGCAGTCCCTTGCCGATAACCTGCCGTAATACAGCACGAATGGACACGGAGGTTTCAGTGGAAAGAACCACGGATGGGGCACGGAATTTCACGGATTTTTTTTTGAGTATTCCGGAGAGAGATGATATAAAAAACGTGTATGTTTCTGTTTGCACGTTTCTTTACAATGACTTGGAGCAAATATTTTTCATCCTGCGGATGCTTCGCCGTCCTGCGGATCGATTTTTGGGAAGGGAACCCCGTGAATGACGACCATCGGAAATTATGAACAAGGACTCTGAAAAAAAAGCGTTTAAAGACTGGTTTGATGTGGAAGCGGCCC
>PXAS01000191.1 GCA_003565815.1 PVC group bacterium | reverse complement strand
TGCCGTCCCGCGAATCATTTGTAGTTTCTTGTAGAATTCCGACGATGATCCGCAGTCCGGCGAAGCATCCGCAAGTAGTTTCACTCTTCTTCCATTCGCGGGACGGCAAGGCCATTCGCGGAGTTCCCTCTTAACCTGGATTCTCTTCGGTTGCGGATAAAATCTGCGTTAGGTATATTCCCGTTCGTGATTCCGTGTATTCTGTGTGTTCTGTGTGTTCTGTGGTTCATTTTCATTGCAAAAAATTAGAATCCATCAGTGGTTCGATTCTTCTGATTTCTACTTTGCCAACGGTTAGGGTGTGAGACGCGAAGCGTTCTCACCAACCTATGGTTCAGCTTTCAGGCCAATTGGATTTTCAGTTTCTTTTCCAGTGCGATGGCAGCGCTTTCCATGGTCACTAGGGTCACAGATGGATTGTCCGGATCCAGCAATCGGTCCAAAGAGGATCGACTTGTGTTCATCAGTTTGGCCAGCGCGCTTTTTGTGAGCTGTCGCTCTTCCATCTCCTTTAGAATCTGAAAAGCGAGAACCCGCTTGATCGCGGTTGCTTCGGCTTCGGCCAGCAGTTCCTCATCCTGAAGGAAGTCGTCAAAATCGGAACCTAAATGTTTGTTTTTCATGATTCGGCCTCTTGGTATTTTCGCAATCGATTTTTTGCGGTGCTGAGTTCCTGTTTCGGAATGTTTTGTGATTTTTTGATAAAGCCGTGAAGCAGAATCATCAGTTCTCCGTCCACCGTGAATATGACTCTGGCAATCCCGTTTGGAAATTTGGTCCGTACCTCCCAAAGGTGGGGAGACAACTTCTCAACCAGAGGCATTCCCAACGGCCATCCAAATTGAATTGTCTTGATATCTTCTCCGATCGCTTTCTTCTGCTCAACGGATAGGGATTTCAGCCAGCGGCGAACAGGCTCCGAGCCTGAATCGCTCCGGTAAAACCGAACTGTCAACTTCATGTTTCCCATTTCTATACCGGAATAGTACCATTATGGGTACGCTTGTCAAGTGGAAATGCCGAACAGCCATCCGGGGCTTTTCGATGTGAACATCCACCCGCACTGACTCGTTCATTCATTTTATCTTCCATTCATTGATCCACACTTACAAAGGTGTGTTCCGATGGACATCATGAAGCTCCCTGAGTGGGACGTCCCGCCTCCATACGTCGATTCCCCAGCATCTATCTTCAAAAATCAGCCGTGTCACTCAGTCTCTACTCAATCCTCCATCGGAAAATGCCCCACCGGAAAGGTGGGATCAAAATCCGGTGCTTCGCTTTTCAATTTCATCAACCAGGCGGCATAGGTTTCCCGATCTCCGCCCTGGTTGCGGGCAAGTTGGTCGGGACGAGCGCCCAATTGCAGCAACTGATCGAATTGCTCGTTTCCCCGCAAAATGCGCAGTTCAACGATCGTGCCCGGCAAAAGAGAGGCAATTTTCTCTGAAAACCCATCCAATTGTTGAAATGCGGAGACCGGCACCCCGTCCACGGCCAGAATCACATCACCGGCCTGCAAACCCGCGAGATCGGCCGCATGCCCGTCCAAGACATTGAGAATGGCCACGCCGGAACTTCCATTCCGCGCATCCCATCCCATGTTGATGCCGATAAAACCGGCGGGCATGTTGAGCACCCAGGTGCGGGCCAACGGTTCCATCATTTCTTCCAGGTGAATGACGATTTCCATGTCCGTCTGTTCCCCATAGGCCTCGGCCATCGCCGTGAGCATGAAACGCGGATACGCCTCCGCCCACGCTTCCATTTGCCGGCTGGCGGCCTGGCGCACTTGAAAGTCTTCGTCCCCCAAGGCCTGAATCCGGGCCATGAGTTCCGAAGCGTCCGGGCGCTCCGCGCTTAGAAATGACAAAGGCGCAAAGAGAACAAGCGCCAAAAAGAAAGAAAGGGTGCGTTGCATGGAGAGAGAGGGAGATCAATTGAAAGGGAGGTGGAGGTAACTTGGGGCATCCCCTCCTTTCTGTCAAGCTTTAGTCTTTTGCAAAGACCACGCAGCAGTTGTGGCCGCCAAACCCAAAGGCATTGTTCATGGCGACGCGCAGATGGCGTTCCTTGGCGGTGTGGGGGGTGACATCGAGATCGCATTCCGGGTCCGGGGTATCGCGATTGATCGTGGGCGGGACCACATGACGGTTCAATGCCAGAATGCAGGCCACGGATTCAATCGCGGCCGCTCCGGCCAACAAATGGCCGGTCATGGATTTGGTGGAACTCACGCTCACTGTATCCGCTGCGGTGCCCAGCGCCTCCCGGATCGCCCGCGTTTCTCCGGCGTCGTTCAAAACGGTGCCGGTTCCGTGAGCATTGATGTAGTCGATGTCGGCGGGGGAGATTTTCGCCTGATCCATCGCCAGGGTCATGCATCGGGCCGCCCGGGCGCCGTCGGGATGGGGGGCGGTAATGTGATGGGCATCACAGGTCATCCCCGCCCCCGCCACGGTGGCATACACCCGGGCACCCCGCTTGTGGGCGTGTTCGGCGCGTTCCAGCACCAAAACCCCGGCCCCCTCCCCCATCACAAACCCGGATCGCTCCGCGTCAAAGGGGCGGGACGCGCGTTCCGGCTCGTCATGATGCTTTTTCGTCAAGGCCCGCATGGCCGCGAAGCTGCCGATGCCCAATTCATTGATCGATCCCTCGCAGCCGCCGCAAAGCATCACATCCGCGTCCCCCCTGCGCAGGGTATGCATGGCCTCGGCAATCGCATGGTTGCCACTGGCGCAGGCGGTGGTGACCACGTAATTGGGCCCCTGCAGTCCGTAGCGAATGGCGATATGACCGGAAACGATATTGAGAATCAATTGCGCGACCATGAAAGGACTGAAAGCCTTGGGCCCTTTTTCGTTGAGATCGGTCCCGGCGGTCTGCACCACGTGCAGCCCCCCCACCCCGCACCCCATGATCACCCCGGCGCGTTCCGGGTTCAATTGGCCGGTGTCCAAACCCGCGTCCTCCCAAGCGTCACACGCGGCCGCAAAGCCATAACGCGTGAAAGGATCCATGCGGCGCGCTTCCTTTTCCGTCATGTAGCGGGCCAAGTCAAAAGACTTCAATTCCGCCGCGATCCGCACGGGAAAGCTGGAGGCATCGAAACTCCGGATGGGTCCCACGCCACTACGGCCCTCCACCAAGGCATTCCAAAATTCATTCAGGGTGTTTCCCAAGGGGGAAATCACGCCCATCCCGGTCACAACGACATCATCTGCATTCATGCGCATGCCATACCCCAAATTTCAGCCCGAAACCAATCTTAATCCAAAAAAAGTGAGCGGCGATAAGCCGGATTCTGTCCGCGTGACCAGCACGCGGGTCAGTCATGTGTCTATGCGATCTACCCGGAACGTTCCGCCGAAGCGGGCGAGACGAGCCGCCTCTGACGTTCCCTATGTGATCTTGCTCCGGATGGGGTTTACCATGCGGTCCTGCTTTCGCGCGGACCCGGGGGTCTCTTACACCTCCTTTTCACCCTTGCCCCGCTTGCGCGGGGCGGTTTGTTTTCTGTGGCACTTTCCATCCCCCGCGATTGACACGGGGTTCCACGCCTTCACAGCGAGGCATCCTGCTCTATGGAGTCCGGACTTTCCTCCCCGGGCCGAAACCCGGGGCGACTGACTGCCGCTCATTTTCCAAACTACCCGCCCACGCCTGTCCGGTCAATGAGATTCGGAATGATTTCTGGTCGAACATCGATCGTAGAACGGAGCACCAGAACTCAATTTAAAGGCAAATTTTCATGACTGTAGGGGTGCTTCACCGCCTCCCCTGTCTTCCGCAAGGTGAACCAGTCTTTCAGACTGCACCGTATTCTCCACGCAAAACCCGGGGTTGACGCTGTCGCGTCAACCCCGGGCTACGATGAAAGCACCCACTTCGGGGTGCAACTGAATCTACGATCCCCTTTGCCGTAAACCGCCTTCAAACTGAGATCAACTTGCATCACGCAATCGTTTCCGTATTCTTTCTGTTGCGATGCTCCTGACCTCGTTTTCAGCAACAATTTCACCAACCCTGGTGTCACGGTCTGTTGCATCCGGGGTGAGATGCTTTATATAACAGTCGTCTGCATAAAGATCCATTATCTCCTGTTTTTGATAGAGCCGTTCCAGCAGCAATTCTTCAATGGTATCCTGACAGATAATTCTATGTACGTCCACGGATCGTCGTTGCCCCATACGATGAACCCGACTTATGGCTTGCACTTCGACCGCAGGGTTGAACTGGGGCTCAAGAAGAATCACCGCTGATGCCGCTTGAATGTTCAAGCCGACACCTCCGCTCTTTATTTGAGCAACCATGACGCGCCCTGGCTCTCCATCAGACAACGGAAGACTAAACTGGTCAATTGTCTCCTGACGTTTCGTCGTATGGATGCCTCCATGAACCACAAAAACCGAGCCGAATCGGCTACATAACCATTCTATCGGTTCCCTGAAGTAGCTGAATATGATCACGTTCCTTTTGTTTTCAGTATATTCTTCGACCAAGGAGATCACTCGTGCCATCTTGGAAGCCCCGCTTTCATCAGGATGGTTAAGGTTCTGCCGAACTTTCATAAAGTGCACACGCACATCCGTAATATCGTCTACATGCCTGTTCAGTTCTTCCTCGGTGAGTTCAACCTCTTCCAGAACCAGATTCAGCGAGGGTAATTCTGTCAATACATCCTGCTTTGTCCTTCGGAGATACAGGCTTTGGACCATCGTTGCAAAACGGGCGGGATCTTCAGATTCAAGTAACAAGGCTCTCATCTCACTACCGGAATGCTCCCGTACAGCATCAAATATGTTCAGAAACTCCTCAAGATTATTTTCAATAGGGGTGCCTGTCATGCAGAGTCCATAGCGTGCGTCTTTGAGAACCCTGCGACAATTTTCAGACCGTTGCGCATTCGGATTTTTTATGTATTGTGCTTCGTCAATCACGCATATATCCAAAGGCTCATGCGGAAACCATTTCATGCTTTCATACGAGGTGATAGCAACCCCACCATTCTGATTCCAATCCTCCAAGTAATTCAGTGCGTCTTTACCTTTCAGCGAAACCGTTGTGAAGCTTGTGAACCTTTCTATTTCCCGTTTCCAATTTATCCGGATGCTTGCAGGACAGACTACAAGCCCTTTGAAGACTCGCCCTGACTTTTTTGCGTCATTTTCCAGGTGTGCCATCACCGCAAGGGCTTGAATAGTTTTTCCCAATCCCATTTCATCGCCAATCACTACCCGTTTTCTAGCCAAAATAAATTTCGCGCCGAATCTTTGATAGTTTCTTAGTACAATATCCCGTAAATTTTCCTCCACCAGTTGAATGGCTTCGATCTCAGCTACCAAAGTTTCATCGCGAGGTTGTGACAATATCTCCAGTGCCCGTTTTCCCGCAAAACGTTGAAGCGCATCATAGTCTTGGTATTTACGATTTATATGGCGTTCTTGTTTTTGATAGAAATCCCAATGAAGCTCCTCCTCCTGATCACTGCCCCTCACCAGTGGGGTCAGTGGAGGATTGCCCAGGTTGGTGCCACTGCCCCGATTGAGGGTTGTACTTACAGGGCGAGGATGGATACGTTCCAGTAACCCCATCGACCGGATGTATTGATCTTGTGACAATGAGCCACTCAGCGGACCGGGCAAGGGTAGATTTTTGATTTGGCCCAACGCTTCGAGTGATTTTTGATATCCTTCCGCAGTGGTAGAGCTCATACCTATAGCAGGCTGTTTTCTAATACGGTCCCAGAAAGTGAACCGGGGATGAGCGGCCGCGACTTGATCAATCTTTTTCACCCATTCACCAGCCTTACGCAGCGTACCATCCATAGCTTCAATTTGCAGGCATACTCCAAGCAACTGCATCTCCATTGAATGATCCGATTTGTCCGTGAATACAGGGTAGAACTCATTTTCTGCATCATACTTTATGGACTGGCAATATGATAGAATCCCGGACAGAGCCGTCATGGAAATACGGGGCAACCCATACAAAACATCTTCCTTGCGTAAAACCTCCAGAGCATCTGTCAGACCGGCTTCTTGCATTTTACTAATGGTCCCAGTTCCCACTCCATCCAAAGATTGAAAATATTCTACGTGCAAATCCCGCAAAGACGCCTCAACATAAATCGTCTGTAGGTTTGTCCATAAAGTTGTCCGTCTCTCTTCCAGTTCTCTACGTTTCTGCTGTAGTTGTGAGTACGCCGAGTGAGCTGATTCACGAGTGATATGCAGATGCTCACGGGCTCGATCTTCCGGTGACTTTTTTGCTTTTAGGTATTTTCCAAAGGAGACTATATCTATCAGTGTGTCTACGAAGGTTTCCCGATAGAATGGGGGGGGCGGGTTACGCGTACTAGATGAAACCCGCACCTTTCTTTGTTTGGTAACGGCAGTGAGTGGATTACAAACAATAAATCCATATCCACACTCACAACACTCCCCCTTCAAACCTATCCAGGAAGTTTCTGCCTCTTGTAATTCGCCGCACTTTGGGCAAGGAAATGTGAATGTTTGTTCCTCAGACAAGCGGAGCCTCCATCAATTTGATAACGTCCACCCGCAACGACTCGTCCGGTTGCGGGTCTTGTTGGCATTTTGGTTTTAAAACACTTATGGAAACTGGTGAACAATGATTTTTCATTTCATCCAAACGGTTAGCTAGGTTCCTGGACTTTGGCAATTAGATTTTTGTCCGCAAGAGTTTTCATTTCGCAAAACCCTGTGCCGCAGGCACCAGCCACAAGATATTGATGCTTCCACAAGATTTTTTGTGAACCAGCCCGGAGAGCCACGGCTGATTTTCAAGTGGAGAAGGGTTGAAATATAGAGGCGGTGCATCCCACGCCGGGGTCTTCTAAATGGATTTCCGACAGACCTCATGAAACCCATTACCTGTTGCAAGATTCCTCAAGATTTCTTGCATTTGAAAGTGGTGGCCTTTGCACTATGTTCCTGATAAAATCGAGCGCTTTGCAAACAAGACCAGCCGGAAAGGAACAAGCCCCCCCATGCACCTGATCCCCCCTGACATTCTGCCCGGAGAATTCCCCCTGATGGGGGAGATCGAAACCAACATGAAGGCCATCTTCCGGACCATCGTGTTCAGTCCCGCTTTTCAGGCGAACACCCTCTTGCATCGATACATGGAAGCGACCGGTCATTTGCGCCATGTTCTCGGATACAAGAACGCCCAGCAGGAAGCGCAAACCGAGGAAGAAGCCATGCGGTATCTGGCGAATCTCGAAACGGCGATGGCGATGGTGGTCGATGAAATTCGTGCCGGCCATTGCATTGCGAACGCGGTCGATTTGTTCCGGCTCTTCCGCGCCGTTTCGCCTGAGTCGGCCGATCGACACACCAACCATTACCGGCAAACCCTCGTTCAGGTGGGATGTCACCTGGCGCCGGAACCCAAACGGGTTGCATCGCTCGTGGACGCCTTGTTCTGGCATCTGCCCACGATCCGCCATCCCCTGATCCGCGCGATCTGGCTGCACCACGAGTTGGTCCGGATTCACCCATTTGCCGATGGCAACGGGCGCACCGGACGCATGGCAAAAAACTGGATTCTGATGCACGAACTTTATCCTCCGATCTTTATCTACGGGCAAACCGACCGAAACAACTACATCCGGCATCTGGAGGAAAGTTTTGGCGATCTGGAACGGGAACCCGAAACCTTCCATGACTCCACGAGGAAGTTTTTTGAGGACGAGTTGATCCGCATGAAAACCAGCACGCGCTTTCTTTTGGAGCGGATCGAGCGCGACGCTGCGGCGCCATTCGGCGCCGAGGACGAAGACATGCGCCCCTATTCGAAAGGGGCTTAACTTCTGGGATCAAGTCGGTTTGCCAGGAGGGCGACCGGAATCGTGGCCAGGGAAATGCCCAGGCAGGTCATCCATTGGATGGCGTTCAGGGGCGTGGTGGAAAAAAGCGTGTTCATCACCCCCCATTGGTTGAAGACAATTTGTAACACCATCGCGGAAAAGATCCCGAATCCAAGCGCGGACGCGTTTCCGATGGGGATTTTTCGCCCCCTGAACCGCACGGCCAGGGATGCCCAGAACTGGCTGAGGCTCAGCAGATAGAAAAACAATCCGAACACCAGGGTTTGAATCGCCATGGTGCGGGCCAGGGCCAGGGTTCCGGTCGTGTGTTGAATCCAGGCGAAAACTCCGAAAATCAACCCCAGGTTCAAAAGGGAAACCACCAAAATCCGGCGAAGCAAGCTGCGGGACAACAAAGGTTCGTTGGGCGACCGCGGGGGGCGTTGCATCAGGTTGTGGGATTTGGGCTCAAAGGCCAAGGGAATGGTCATGGTTACCGAAACGATCATGTTGATCCACAACACCTGCAGGGGCAAAATGGGCAGGGCGCTGCCCCGCCCGGTCATCACACTCAGGAAGATGCTCGACGACAACCCGCCGTTCACGGACAGCAGGAAGGCCAGCGCTTTCATCAGGTTCTGGAACAAATTGCGCCCTTCTTCCACCGCGGCCCGGATGGAGGCGAAATTGTCGTCGGTAAGCACCATGTCCGAGGCCTCCTTGGCCACCTCGGTGCCGGTGATGCCCATGGCGATCCCAATGTCCGCCTGCTTGAGCGCCGGGGCGTCGTTGACTCCGTCTCCCGTCATGGCGACAATGTGCCCCATGGATTGCAGCGCTTCCACCAGCCGCAGCTTTTGCTCCGGGGCGACCCGCGCGAATACAGAACTCTCCTCGGCCGCGTTTGCCAAGTCGTTCGTCTCCATGCGGGCCAACTCCAAACCCGTGAAGGCAGCGGCTCTTTTCCGCTGGGAAAGGTTCATGCGTTCCGCGATCGCTTCCGCGGTCACTTTGTGGTCCCCGGTGATCATTTTCACCGCCACCCCGGCGGCGTGGAAGGATTCGACGGCCACGATGGCTTCGGCCCTTGGGGGATCAATCATGCCCTGCAACCCCAAAAAGATCATCCCCGTTTCCAGATCGTCGTGGTCGATTTTGTCCCGGTCGACTTGCTTGCAGGCAAACGCCAGCACGCGCAACCCCCGGCTGGCCATGCGCTCCGCCTGGAGAAAAATTTCATCACGGTCCATCGGACGGGTGGCGCCATCCGCCGTCATCTTGTGTTCGCTGCGCTTGACCACCGACTCCACCGATCCTTTCATGTAGATCATGGGGCCATCTCCCCCCCGGTTTAGCGTCGCCATGTACTGATAGTCGGATTCAAACGGAATGCTGTCCACGCGGGGACGGGTTTTCGCCAAGTCCGCGCGGTTGAGTCCCGACTTTCGCCCCGATACCAACAGGGCGCCCTCGGTGGGGTCGCCCACGATGCGCCACTGGTCTCCCTTTTGCTCCAGCTCGGAATCATTGCACAGCACGCCAGCCACCAAACACGCGCGCAGCGGCGGAGGCATTTGTCCGGATGCCACGGGATGGTCCTCCCCGTCGCGCAATTCGCCTTGGGGCGCGTAGCCGTCGCCCGTCAGGGTGTAATGGTGGTTCCCGGCATATACGGCCTGCACCGTCATCTGGTTTTCCGTCAGGGTGCCGGTTTTGTCAGAACAGATCACAGTGGTGCTGCCCAGGGTTTCCACGGCGGGCAGGTTGCGGACGATGGCGTTGCGGCGAGCCATGCGCGAGACCCCGATCGCCAGGGTGATCGTGACCACCGCCGGCAACCCTTCCGGAATGGCGCTCACCGCCAAGGCCACGGCGGCGTCAAACATGTACACCGGCGAATCGCCCCAGAGCAGGCCTTTGACAAAGGTGGCCGCGGCAATGCCGAGAATTACGTACAACAGGGTTTTGCTGAAGCGCTCAAACTTGCGCGTCAACGGCGTCGCCAGTCCGCCACTCTCCTCCATGAGTTTGGAGATTCGTCCGGTTTCCGTTTCCAGCCCCGTTGCCACGACAACCCCTTCGCCCTGGCCGAAGGTGACGAAGCTTCCCGCGTAGGCCATGTTGACCCGTTCGGCCAGGGGGGTTTCCCCGGGCAGAGGATCGCCGGCGGCCCGCTTTTCCACCGCGACGGATTCTCCCGTCAGGGCCGATTCGTTTACCTGCAGGTTGCGGCTGCGGATCAAGCGGAGGTCCGCCGGCACCTTGTCGCCGGAAGCCAACAACACCACGTCCCCCGGCACCAGTTCCCGGGACGCCAGTTGCATCATCTGGCCGTTGCGCCGCACCGTCGCTTTGGTCATCACCGAGGAGGCGAGGGACGTGATGGCGTTTTCCGCCTTGGCCTCCTGGGTGAAGGCGATCAGGGCGTTCAGACCCGCCGCCGCCCAAATCACCCCCGCCTCAATCCAGCTTTCCAGAAAAGCTTTCACTCCCCCCGCGATCAGCAGGATGTAAAGCAGTGGATTTTTGAACTGAATCAGGAACATGACCACGGACGAGCGACCTTTTTTCGCCTTCAGCTCGTTGGGTCCATATTGTTCCAGACGCCGTTGCGCCTCATCGGGGGACAAGCCGACCTCTGGGGACAGGCCCAGCCTGTCGAGCACTTGGCCCGTGTCAAGACCATGCCAGTTTTCTCCGTCCGCATCGGAAATTTTTGATAGATGTGAAGGCTTGACCATGTGTAACCTCTTGTGTGCGTTGAAATCAAAGGGCAAGCCACACGAGCCAAGCATGTAAGAATCGGCTTCCCACCTGCTTGGATTCCCAAAGATCGAAAATGTTCAATCATTCACGCATGACATGACACAAGGTCCAAATCAGCGACGTGATCGACCAGGCGGCCATCTTGTCGCAAGATGGCGCAGGAGTTTTGGTCGCTGGCAAGGCGCGAACGAGGCACATACCCGCAGCGGTCTGTCACGAGCAAGCAACGACGCCTGCGGCCAACAGAACCAGCCTGATGCGTCGGTTCTTTCTGGACGAGCCCCTTAAGAATCCTCCGATTC
This sequence comes from PVC group bacterium, assembly GCA_003565815.1. Classification (GTDB taxonomy): domain Bacteria; phylum Verrucomicrobiota; class Kiritimatiellia; order SS1-B-03-39; family UBA6053; genus PXAS01. The sequence continues at coordinate 1,825 of PXAS01000191.1, read as the reverse complement.
CTCTTTCAAGGCCAAAGCGCGGCGAACCAGAGAGAATTCTCTGATTTGGGGATTATTGCCTGTGATTTCAATGTCAAGATCCGCACCGGCCTCGATGAGAATCCGCACCGTTTCGAAGCGCTCTGCTTCTCGGCCACGACTATGGAAGGCCGCTAAAAAGATCGGGGGGTAATTTCCTGAGAGTGAGTTCACCTCTGCCCCGCGCTTCAGCAATTCCCTCACGTTATGGGGGTTTCCGTTCTCCGCGGCATGGTGCAATGGTGTTCGCCTGCTCGAATCGGTATTGACCTCCGCCCCCAGATTCACCAGTCGCCGAATCAGTCCAACGGTGCGATCCTGGCCGGACAAGTGGTATAATGCCGTATATCCACTACGATCCAGCGTATGAACATCCGCACCTTGATCCAATAAATATAAAATGATCTGATTGAAGTTTCTTTCTCCACCTAAACTCGGTATTGCACCGCGAGCCTGGCAAGCAAGCAGCAGGGGATGTTGGGGATATGTGTTTCCTGAACGCCGTGGATTCCCGTTCACATTCGCACCGCTCTCCACCAATTTGATGACCCACTCCAAATAACCCGTCTGGACCATGTAGCCCAATGCCGTAACTCCACTTCCTCGATGGCGTAGGTCCACATCAGCGCCGTGATCAATCAAGAGGGGAATCATCTCCGCATAGAAATTAACGTTCGGTCGTCCATACCGGACAAAAGCCCGTTGACTTCTCGATAGAAGGACATTCTGGGCCAAGATGGCAATCGGCGACGATTGTTGGTTCACATCGGCTCCCCAACGCAGCGCCGACTTCGCCATTGGCGCGGACGCCATATGACAGGCGAGAAGTAAGCGCTGGTTTTGATATGCACGATTGAACATGAACATCCCCGGGCTGTAAAAGAGCACAATTACGAGAAGAAAAAGCAGAGGTCGGATCGGAAGCTTCGTGCGTGATTTTTTCGACATTGGCTTGGGGATTCTTTCTGGAAAATAATTCGGCTGATTTCAGATGTGAGAATGTTCATCGCTATGGTGGCAGAATCGCCATGTCCAGAAATTTTCTGTTTCAAAAACGACTCTCGTCTGCAATCCATTTCACAGTGATCAAGGGTTTCGAGGGGATTTCCATTTTCTTGGTATCCGTCATATGATCATGTGACTGTACGTAGTTCGGCGGACCCCGCCGAGAATGATTCCTTGTTCTGCGACGGACCCCGTCGCATAGATGGCGGCGGAGTCCGCCGCACATACAGGGCATAGCCAATCAACTTCGGCGGGGTCCGCCGAGCTACAAACATCCCGGATTTCGTGTCCATTCGCATTCATCCGTGGATTTTCCTGGAAATCCCAATCAACTCCGTGCGCATCCAGAGCTTTTTTCGATGGTTTTCAGAATCTCTACAAATTTTCCCCTTGATCAACATGTAAAAAATATGCATGGTATCCATGCCAACGAAAAATCCACCCCATCCCAGGAAGGCCGTCCATACATGAAAAAGAAAGCGCTCTCATTCTCCTTGTCTTTTTTTGTGTCATTTTCACTTTGGGTTTCATGTGCATTTTCCGAGATGGATGCCGTGGAAATCGAATCGCTGATTTCCCAAGGCATGCATGCCGGCAACCCGGGCGGCAACCGGCGCGATGACGGTTTTCCGGTGTTGGTGGAAGATCCCCCGGACAATTCAGACGCGTTTGCGGCCTTCCATGCGCGGGGATTACAGCCGATCCCTGAAAACGCCCGTCCCGCCCGGATGATCGCCTCGGCACAAGGCGGCGTCCATTCTCATTTCGCTTTCGGGGGCAGTCAGGCCTACGCGGGCTGGGT
>PXAS01000202.1 GCA_003565815.1 PVC group bacterium | reverse complement strand
TGGGATACGGGATACAGGATACGGAATCCAGGATGGAAACATACCCGCTCTCCCTGCGGGGTCAATCCTGATTTACGGGGGTTGGCGATTCAGGGCGCATCACTAAATGAATTGATTCCGCGAAGTCCGTGCCGTCTGCGGTTGTTTTTATGTGCTTCGGGTTTTATCAACCGCGGACGGCGCGGACTCCACGGACCCATGCGGAAGAATTTTAAGGAAGTTGCCGCATTTGAATTTGCGTTCCATTTCCCCGGATCCGCTTTCAATTTGAGGTCTGGTTCGCCCGAATGCGCCACTCGCTGCACGCGGCATCCCCGCCGCAGTACCCTTGATACACGTTTGCTTTCGAGAGGGCCATCCCCTGCTTCCAGAGTCTGTACACATTCAATGCTGCGCCCGGCGATTCAAGCATCCATCGACATCCCTATCGGGATCGGGATCGGGATCGAAAGAGGCATATTGGTCTTTACTCATAAAACAGGGCAAATGGCGGGCGTATTTTTAAACTTTAAACTTGTTGATTTAATCCCTGGCGAGGGGTAAGATGAATAACATTAAGCAGGAGACACCCAATGAATCGGTACAAAACACTTAGTATCTACTCAGCAATTTTTCTAACCTTGATTCCGGCATACAAAACCCATGCGGTGATTGTGGCGGGGGCCAGAGGAGGCGGGGACAATACCAACAACACAACCCGTGCGGAACTAGAGTCACTGGCCGGAGTTGATGACGGGCATTTTTTTGACAATGTGTTCATGTTGGGAGAGGGTAACGCGGTTTATCTGGGTTTTAAAAACACGGACAACGGACCCGTCGGTTATGCCCTCAGCGGAATACATTTGGGGAATCAAAGTACCCTGACCATTCAATCCCAAACCTACAACACGCAAAGCAGAGTGGCAATAGACGGTTCCGACCTTGCGTTGTATTCCTTCACACACTCCTCCAACATCATGCCCACCCTGCAACCCCTTCAACTTGCAAGTAATGCCATAACCAACAACACGCCGGTGATTATGATCGGCGAGGGGCGCAACCGGGTTCAAGATGCCACCACGGATGCTGACACCTCTGATGCGGTGTCAGTAACGGACGGAACCGGTTACACCACGACGAGCACTCGCCTGAAGCGATGGGGGACAAATGAAACTAGCAATTTTAGCGGCCCCGGTGGTAGGCCAGGCCAACCAACCAACACATTTAATATCGGAGGACGCGACACGGTCACATTCCGAACCGTTTTTGACGAACCCTCCGACGGTGAATGGCTGACCACAAACCAGGCGCAGGCCGTCACCAATGATTCCGGCGGCGGTATTTTCGCTCCGGACGGAACCCTTTTGGGGATTATGGTTGCCATAGAGGGTCCAAATGCGAACCAAGCCCGATTTGGCAACACAACCCTGATTGCGGATATAGCGACCTACAGATCTTTTATCGACGATGAGACCGGAGGAGTTCTCATTCCCGAACCCGGAGCACTGGCACTGGCCGGGATTGCGCTGGGGAGCGCGGGGCTGATGGCGGTGCTTCGCAAAAGACGGGGCTGAGCCGTCGCCGGGTTCAATCCCGGTCGATGGAGCGGCCGGGATTCCAGTAGCCGTTTTGTTCGTCGGGACCGAACCAGCCGAGTTGTTGCCGGGAGGCGTCTCCGCCGTGGGGGTTGTGGCCCATAGCTTGAGGCCGGTTTTTTTCCAAAGTGACCGAACCGTCCACCCAGCCCACGGCGGCGCGTCCACCGAAGCGGAAATGGGTGGTGGGCGAAGGGCGGAACGGAACAGGCCCGTCACCGAAATCCCAGAACGGCGGCTCGATGTAGGCGTATTCCTGAATAGTATCGCCGGTGGCGTAACCGCTGCTGGCGAACATCACGGTGCGGGGATGAACGATTTCCGAAGGTCGCGCGGCGATACGCCGTCCGTCGGGTCCGTATCCCCTCCCCGGCCGGCCGCCGATGTAACTGCTGTTGTAGCCGTAACCTCCGGTGCCGTCCTCAAAACTCCGTGATCCGGTCAACTGATCACGAAACAGCGGACAGCGCTTCACCCGTCCTGATTTTCCCAGGTGTTCAGCCAGAAAGCCCCGCGCGGGATCAAAGGGCTCCGCAGGAGAGTTCCGCTGTCCGTGCCAGCGTCCGGTGTTCCACTGATCGTCGGCGGGCGCAAAGTGTCCGTTTTCCACGGCATAGGTCAGGTTGGCGGCAACCAATTGACGCAAATTGCTCATGCTGGCGGTCTGCTGCGACCGCCGCATCACACTCTGTATGGCTGGAACCGTGAGCGCGGTGAGCAGCCCCAGAATGGCCAGCACCACCAGCAGTTCGATCAGGGTGAATGCCTTGGACGGGGCTTTCAAGATCCAGAACCCTCCCGAATCACTTTCAGCCGCATAAAGCGGCGGGACGCGCTGTCGGTGACATCCCGCACCCGCACCGCGCGGATTACTGCAACGGAGGCGTTGGCGGAGGCGCTTTCCTCTGAAATGTGCGGCTCGAATCCGTTCACTGGAACAAACGGCTGTCCGAACTCACTGCGGGCGATGGCGGTCCAGACCTTCAGATCGGAGCTGACTTGCACTTCATAAACGAGGTCGGTCGCCCGTTCGTCCCGGTTGAACTCAAGTCCGAGCCGCCCCTGGTCGAAATGGGGTCGCGCGGGCGGACCGGGTTCGGGAAGCACGCCGGACCGGCCGAGGGCGTAAGCCAGCAGGTTGGGCAGGCCGTCGCCGGATGCATCATCCCCCTCCCCCCGCAGTCCGGGGTCGGAAATTTGCTGTGCTGCCCAGGTGGCGAAATCCATATCGCGGGAGATCACGCCCACCGCCTCCAAGTCGAAGCCAGCGGATCCGACTTGGAGGCGGTGGGCGTGATCTCCCGC
>PXAS01000290.1 GCA_003565815.1 PVC group bacterium | reverse complement strand
TCCGGCACAACCTATGGCACGTCAACCCGTTCTGACGGCAGCTACAGAATTTCGAACATGCGTGTTGGCGGTCCCTACACCATTACATTCTCATTTGTTGGTTTCCGCTCCTATGTGGTAGAAGATGTATATCTGCAACTTGGCGAAACATACAATCAGCGTGGTACTCTCAGCACAGATTCTATTGAGCTGGATGAGCTAATTGTAACAGCACTTGAAGACAGGATCTTCAACCAGGAGCGGACCGGTGCGGGTACGAATGTCACGTCAGACAGAATCATCAATGTTCCAACTATTAACAGGAGTATTGAAGATCTTACAAAGCTGACACCACAAAGCAGTGGTTCAAGTTTTGCAGGCCGCGATAACCGCTTCAACAACTACACCGTTGATGGTAACGTATATAATAATAACTTCGGTCTGGGTACACAGCAGTTTGCCGGTGGTAACCCAATTAGTTTGGATGCAATCGAGGAAGTTCAAATTAACCTGGCTCCATACGATGTTCGTCAGCGTGGTTTTACCGGTGCAAACGTAAATGCCATTACACGAAGTGGTACCAACACTTTCCGCGGTACAGTTTACACCTACTACAGAAACCAGGATCTCGTTGGGCAGTCAATCGGTGATAATGATATCAATGTTGCGGACTCTTTTACAAGAACAACGGGATTCTCATTAGGCGGCCCGATTATTCAGGATAAGCTTTTCTTCTTTGTATCCGTTGAGCAGGAAGAGGCAGACAACCCGGGAGACAGCCGTCGTGCGCTCCGTCCGGGCGAAACACCCGATAATGCGCAAATTACCCGTGTACCGTTGAGCCAGGCTGAATTTGTACGTGAACAGATGCAGTCACTTTATGGTTACAATACCGGCGGATTTGAAAATATTAACTTTGGAAATGAAGCCCTTCGCCTGAATGCAAGAGTTGATTACAATATTAGTAACAATCACCGTGCAATGGTACGATTCAACCGTTTTGACAGCTTCAGAGATATAAACATAAACGGTAATAGTGTTCGTGGAAATGTGCCAAGATATGGTAATACAAACCGGTTTGGACCCGAAGCGATTACTTTCCGAAATGCCAATTATTCAGTAGATAATGTAATTACCTCTATTGTTGGTGAAATTAACTCTACTTTGAGTGATAATTTGGCAAACAATTTTAGAGTTGGGTACACTTGGGTAACAGACCCACAAAGAAGCGTTCCAGGTGGAGCTACATTCCCCATGATTGAAGTTTTGGAGCCACAGCCCAGTGGTGAATTAGAATACTATATGTCTCTTGGAAATGAGTTGTTTACAGTTGGTAATCTTCTTGATAATAACACATTCAGTATCTCAAATACACTCACTTATTTTACTGGTAGAAATACTATTACAGCAGGCGCGAACTTTGAATACATGACATTTGCCAATGCATTTAACCCGGTTTGGAACTCGTGGTATAGGTATGAGACCTATGATGATTTTGTTGCATCTGTAATAAATCAAGACACGTCCGTTAGGCCAGCAGCTTTCGCAATTGGGTATACCTTTGACGAAGACAACCCAACTCGCCTGCCACTTGATGAAGTAAACTTTGCACAGCTTGGTCTGTACGTTCAGAATGAGTTCCAGCTAAATCCTGATTTCAAACTGACAGCCGGTTTACGTGTGGACCTTCCTTTCTACCCTGTTGATGCACCAAGGAATACCAGGATTGAGGAATTAAATCTATCTCTTACAAATCCAAGGGGAGGAGATACTATAACCCCTGATGTAAGTGCCTTTCCAAGTCTGAACCCTCTTTGGTCACCACGAATTGGATTTAACTGGGATGTGCGCGGCGACAGAACCACACAGCTTCGCGGTGGTACAGGTATCTTCTCAGGTCGTCTTCCTTTTGTATGGGTATCAAACCAGATTAATGCAAACGGTGTAATGCGTGGTCAACGATCTTACGTTTATAGAGTAGAACCAGATGGTACGATTATAGATGAATGGGGTCAAGGCGGAAATCCTACCTGGCAAGGCTTTCAGCCGGATGTAGATTTTTATCGACCCGACCCTGCTACACTCACTGCTGAGGTTCCAAACCAAATCAACGTAACTGCTGATGATTTTAAGCTGCCGCAGGTATGGAGATCAAATCTTGCTATAGATCAGCGTCTGCCCGGCGGATTTATCGGTACTGCAGAGTTTATCTACGGACTTGATTTCAACAGCCCGTTAGCTGTTAACCTCGCTCATCGGAAAACTGGACAATCTGTTAATGTTGCTGGTAATCAATACGATTTATTCGAGCAAGTAATACCAAGAGCTGAAAATTCACCATTAGCTGAAGTGTATTATCTAACCAACATCAACGAAGGTTCATACGTATCATTCAATGTGGGTCTTGAGAAAACATGGGATTTCGGCCTCTATGCAAATGTGAATTACACACTCAGCCGGGCACGTGACTACGGTTTGATTGGCGGCTCACAGGCGCAGTCGCTATGGCCGAATGCAACTCAAGATGACAGAAACAATCCTGAAACCGGATTTTCAAGATTCGATACACCCAATCGTATTGTTGCACAGGTTTCTTATGATACGAGAACATTCAGCCGAAATAACCTTACTCGTTTTTCCTTTATCTATATAGGAGGTGATCAAGGCCGATATAGCTACACTTATTCGGATACTGGTTTCCTATTTGGAGACAGGGCTAATAATGTTCGTCTTATGTATGTTCCTAACAGCTTCGAAGATGCACAGCTGATCGACATTGAAGGCGGCCGTTCTGCACAAGAGCAATGGCAGGCACTGAACGCATTTATTGAGCAAGATCCATATCTGAGCTCAGTTCGCGGAGAAATAACTGAGAGAAACGGTGCCAAGCTTCCATGGCTGCACAGAGTTGACTTCAGAGTTT
>PXAS01000252.1 GCA_003565815.1 PVC group bacterium | reverse complement strand
TCCCGTTGATTTTCGGGAATGCCGGGGCCGTTGTCATGCACTTCGATCAGGGCCTGTTCGTTTTCTTCCCGCAGGGACAATTGAATCTTTCCGTTCCCGTTTTCCACGCTCTGGGCGGCGTTGATGAGGAGATTGGATACCGCATCATTCATAAGGCCGCGATGGACATGGGCTTTGAGGGGCGCGGGTGTCAGGACATCCAATTGACAGTTTCGCACGTCCGGATGGCGGCGGACAAACGCGAGGATTGAATCGAGTTCGTCATTCAGGTCCGCCTCTTCTTTGACCTGTGAGACCAGCCCGGTGGAAACCCCTTCTTTGATGCGTTCCGCGAATTTCCGGAGATTCTGCTGGCTACGGTCCAAGGCCTGAATCATCGGTTTGACCCGAGGGTTTTCGTCAACGAGGTCCTTGAGTTCTTCCACGCTGAAATTCATGATCATAAGGAGATTATTGAGGTCGTGTGCCAGGCAGGCCATGGACATGGCGGCGGTGGCTCTTCGATCCGCGACCACCAAGGCATGTTCGCGGTCGATAATGGCCAGTTCTTTGAGTTGAATTTTTCGCCATTGCCGATGGTTGACGAGATAAAACAAAAACCCGGTCACGAGCACGAAGAGCATCCCTTTCAACATTTCGATGCGTTTTAGCATTTCCGTCGAGCCGGAGGCGGCCATTTCCGCCAATTTTCCCGAATACAGGATGTAGATGCTGCAGAAAGAAACGTAAATCGACGCCGTGAGTGCCGCCGTTCTTCGCGGATGGGTGACCGCGGGTCGAAAATCTTCTTGAAAACGTAGGTCGGCAGACATGGGAATACTTTTGCTTTGGTGGATCAACTTTGCCCGGCGGCGGGAGGATCTTTGCCGGAGGCAATGTTCGAAAAACGCGTATGGGCGTGTTTGAGCAGCCAGTATCCAAGGGAAAGGCCGATCAACAGGGTGGAGATCCCGAACAGGGTCATGGGTTGCAACTCCTTCATATCCAGTATGATGACCTTCCGGGCCACGGCAATGATGGCCACCAGAACGACGATCTCCACGTGCAGGGAGTCGTCGGTCAGATAATTTTTGATGGTTTCCAAAAGTTCGAGGCCGATGAGCACCATCATGAAATAGCCGAACAGGGAAAGCAATTCCGTCAAGTCGATCAACGGAAACGGGTCCGCGCGCACATGTGCCCAGAGGACAACCACCAGTTCCGCCGTCGCCAGGGCCACCACGGCAACCATGAGCAGAATCAGCGCGAGCACGATGACCCGTTCAAAGGCCCGGATCATGTTGAGAATCCGGGCCATGAAGCTTGTCGGGATCACTTTGTGGGGGTTGGTGGGCGCGTTCATGACTCATATCATGAAACGTTTCCCATGAACTTGCAAGTGTTTTTGAACAAATCGACGCTTTAAAAGTCCAGCCGATAAGTGAGTCCGAATTGCGCGGGGTCGCCTTTCATGGTCCAGAGACGGCTGGGGAAGTCGGGCGGTTCCAGCCCGAAGTAGAAGCCCCGGGTGTCGTATGCGGTGTCGAAGATGTTCCGGCCCCAGAAGGTGAGGGACCAGACTTCGGCCCGGTAGCCGAAACTGGCGTGGACGAGTTCATAGGGCGAGGTGGTATTGTCGTGGCTGTTGGAGAAAAAGAATTGATCCTTGCCTTCGACCTCCACCCGGGCGAACCAATTGTCCGTGAAAGAAATGTCGGCACCGGCGCGGAAGGTGTAGGAGGGCGCATGGGCCTGTTCGCGTCCTTCGATATTGAGCCTGCCTCCGGCGTCCTGGAAGTCCTTGATTTCCGTTTTCAGAAGTCCGAGACTGCCGAAGAAGGCCAGATGGCGGTTCACGGGCGCCCGGCCTTCGAGTTCCAAACCGTAGTTGGTGCCTTCGGCGGCATTGTCGGTAAAGAAGGTGAAGGTGGTGGGATCGGAGGGGTCGGGCTGAATGGAGGTACCGATTTGCACGTCGCGCCGCCACATGTGAAAGAGGGTGAGGTTGAGGTAACCCTGCCCTTCGTCCCACTGGGTGCCGACGCCCGTTTCGAGGTTCCAGATGGTTTCGGGATCGTAGGCGCGTCGTTCGGGGGGCAGGTTGGGATTGGCGTTGATGCCACCGCCTTTGAACCCGCGGCTGATGCCGATGAATCCGTGGCTGGCGGGGGTGAATTTGGCTTCCAGGGCCAGGCGTCCGCCGGTCATCCAGTCGGAGGTGTCGAAATCCACGTCCTGGCTGTCGCTGTATTCGGATCCCCGGAATTCCTGACGAAGGGAGGTGACGAGTTGCAGGCCCTCGGCAATATCGGTGGTGAGTTGTCCGTATCCGGCGCCGGTGTAGGCTTGGTAGTCGCTTCTCAGGCTGCTGAACCCGACGTAATCATCGCGCTCTTCGAGCCAGGAGGCGGCCAGGCCCAGACTCCAGGCGGAACGTCCGCCCAAAATTTTGTTGTCCGGTTTTCCTTGAAAGCGGAATTCCTGGGAAGCCTGGTTGCGAACGCGTTCCAGCCGTTCGGTGAAGGAGTAGCGGTATCCTTCCACTTCGGGGTTGAAGAAGTAGGGAGCGGCGGCCCAAAATTCGTCGTTGCCCCAATCGGCGTCGTAGCTGTAGATGGAACGGGCACGGGTGGCGGAGGTAATGGAAATCAGGTCGTGGCTGTCGGCGCCCTGATAAAAAGAGCGCAGGGAGAGACCGCCCAGGTTGAGGGCGTCGCGTCCGGGTTCATCGGAAAACATGGTGAATCCGTCTCCGCGGGGGGCGAAGGTGTCGTAACCGTTGTCGTGCCGGGTACCCATCAAGGTCAGCTCGTGGCGCAAATCGGCATGGGGCTCGAAATGAAGTTGAAAACGTCCGTTGAACTCCAGCCGCCGATTGGTGTTGCTACGATCGAGGTGTACGTTGTCGCGAAAACCATTCTGCGAGAGGCTGTGCAGGGTGAGGCGATAGCTGAGGGCATCGTTTCCGGGTGACCAGGGGCCGCCGGTGGCGATGCCGGCTTCAATGTAATCATCGGTGCCGACGGAGAGTTGCAGGCGGTTGGCCTTGTACGGGGTGGGGGGCACGCTTTGCATGAGGATCAGGCCGGCCAGTGCCTTGCTGCCGTAGACGGTGGCTTGGGGACCGCGCAGCACATCCACTTGCTGGACATCGAACAGGGAGGCGGCGCCGGCAAAGCCGGAAAGATCGATTTCATCGAACAGCACGCCCACGGAAAAATTCGGGGGGCCTTCGCTCGCGAACTGGCTGCGCTCGCCCACGCCCCGGAGTTGCAGATAGCGGGGGCGGGAGGTGGCCCCGGCGAAATTGAGATTGGGAACCATCCCCAGCGCGTCCTGCAAATGGTGGGCCTCGCGATCCCGGAGGGCGAGGCTGTCCAGTCGGGTGGTGCTGGTGCTGAATGTGGGGAGGCGGGCTTCCGTGCGCGCGGGCTGGACCCGCAGGGGGGGGAGTTCGGTGACTTCGGGGCTGTCGGCGGTGGCGACATGGCTCCAGGCAATGGCGGAGAGCAAAAGAAAGGCGGTGGGTTTGTATTTCATCTTCGTAGGTGGGTTTGAGGTGAAGGACAAACCGACACAGCGAAGATTTCGGGGCTGTCGCGGGACCGCGAAAATTGCTCGCGGACCCCATCAGGCGCCGATGCCATCCCTACGCCGGTATCATCCGGATCAGGTTCATTGGGTTCGGAGCCTTGGTCACTCTATACTCAGAGCAGCTCCATCTCAGACCTGTATGCAGGTCACCCCATGGACAAGTTCACATCTAAGCAACGATAACCGGAAGGCAAGATTTTCTTTCGGCAAAATTTTTGGAGGAACGCATCCGCGTGCCTCAGCTCATGCAAAACCTTTGGGAGTTCCTGCCGGGTCAAACCGACCACCGGCAAGGGGATTGAAGAAGAAAAGACACGTTTCCCGCACGAGGCGTCCGTCCAATCATTTCACTTTTCTCAAACCCCATCCTCTGTCGTCCTTGGAAGATATTTCAGCCCCACGGGCCTTTCTTTTGCGGCGGGGATCATTTCATTGGTTATGGCGCTAAAAAAGCCCGGAGATCCTCGCGGGATTCGAGGAACTGGTATATCATGGACCGATGATCCCCCTCATCAAGTGCTGCTCCCGCCTCAACGCGTAGCAAGCTGCGAAGCCCCAAAGCGGCAGGCAAAGCGCTGCGCGCCGGCCCGCTTATCTTATTTCGACGCGCGTTGCACGGTTCCGACGGCGCAAGGGCTGATGTCCGGATGGGCTGCTGAATCCGATCATTGTACTTCAGGTCTCCGGACTCGATTTCAGGGACCGGGATTTTTCACGGCGGGGGATTTCTTCTGGATCTGCGGCCCCGCGATCCCTCCCCTCAATTTGTAAATGAGACCCATAGTTGAAATTGTCTTTTATTTTGCTCGACAATAGGAGATCATAATAAGACAATGAGAATGTTTCCATAAATGGACTGAAGAGTTTGTGTTTCACGCTCGCTTCAGTTGTGACCAGGTACGAGTCCATCATGAAGCACTACCTCTACATCTTCACCTTTGTCGGTCTGTTCTTCGGAACGGCGCATGCCCGTACGATTCTTTTGGATACCGAAACCGGGTCGGTGACGGTATCCGGCGCGCCATTTGATTTCGGCGGGGTGTTGATGCCGGACCGTCAGCAACTTCCCGACGGTTCGCTGCAATTCACGTTCGCGGGCGATTTCATTTTGCAGCCGGGCGATACCTTGCGCGGCATCGGTCCGGTGCCGGCGGTGTTTTTCGTGGGGAACAATGTTTTCATTCCCGCAAGCGCGGCGATCGATTTCTCGGGGATCGCGACGGAACCCGGCGCGGGTGGAGCCGCGTCCGCGGACGGCGGTTCCGGCGGTGCGCCGGGCGGCGGCGGCAGTCCGGGAAAAGGCGGCGCGGGCGGGGGCTTCGGGCCGGGGGGGTTGATTTATACGCCGAACACGCCCCTGCCGATCCCGGTCTCGCTTTCGTTGCCGGGCGTGCCTCCCGCCAGTGCCGGAAATCCGGGGACCGTCGGTCGCCTCGGCGGAGCCGGGCTTGCAGGCGGGAAAGGCTCGGACGGTCAAGCGGGCTTCAACAACCCGCTCATCGCGCGGGGCGCCGGTGCCGGCGGCTCGAATCGGGCCTCCCCGCTCCCACACTTTGGCGCCGTAGGTGCTGCGGGGGAAACCGCACCGTACCAGTTCAACATCAACCCGCTTGAATACGCGCCGCCGATTTTCTGGGGAAACCCTGACTTGCGGGAATTTTTTAACCCCGGATTCGGGGAGGAAGAGGCATTTCGGACCAAATTTTACAGCGGGCGCCCGGGCGGTGCGGGGATGAAGCCTCCGGCTCAGCCGGGTTCGTCGGCTCCCGACGCGCCGGCGGGCGCTTTTGGCAATCACGGACTGGGAGGATCGAATCTCGGACCGACCTTTGCGCTCGCGGGCGGGTCGAGCGGGGGCGGTGGCAGCGGGGGGGCCGGGGGTCCGGGAGGAACCGGCGGACCCGGAGGCGGTGGTGGCGGAGGTGGCCAGGGCGAGTTTGCGGAACCTTTGCCAACTTCCGCAGTGGACTTTATCGCGGCGGTGGATGATTATCTCATTGCCCAACTGATTGAACAACTGGTGAATGCCTACTTGGACAAAAAGGGTTACGATGCGGTGCTGAATATTTTCAACATTCCCACCTTGGATATTGGCGCCAGCGGCGGACGCGGCGGACGGGGGGGAGACGGCGCCAGAGGTACTTCGGGAGGGCACGGCGGGGACGGTGGTCCGGGCGGGGCGGGTGGCGGAGCGCTTCTCATCCATGCCAAGGGACGAATCGTCTTTCTCGGGGACGCCGAGGCCGAGGGAGGAAACGGTCTGACAGGACTCTCCGGCGCCCCGGGAGGCCAGGGGCCTTTCTCGGGCAGTTCCGGAAGCCCCGGACGGGCCCCGCTCCCGGGATTTGGCATGTCCACAATCCTTTCCCCATGGTCGACGTTCGTCAATCTCATGTTAGGGCCTTCCGCCGGCAATGGGGCGCAGGGCGGTCAAGGCGGTGGTGGCGGCAATGGAGGAACAGGTTTTCCCGGGGGTTCGGGCGGAGGGGGTGCGGGAGGCACACTGATTTTCAAAGCCACGGACATCACGGGATCCGGCAAGATCTTCCTTCGGGGTGGAAATCAGGACCAAGGAGGCCGCGAGGGCGGAGCCGGGCGGTTTTTCCTCGCCTCAAACCTGATGGACGAGGGCATCCCGCTCGATGCGGCCCTCAGTGCCATCGGCATCGTTGTTCACGGAAACACCGACTCCGAAACCGCTCGCGGACCGAGCGCGTCCAATCCCTTTATTGCCGGTTCCCCGGAGACCCCGCTGCTGCCCGATCTGGTGGACGGGGCCGAGGCCTTCGGTTTGTTAACCGAAGACGCGATCAACATCATCCTCTCCGATGGAAGCGGCAACCTGCTGTCGGCAACCCCGGGCGAAGCGGTGATCGCGGCGGCCCGCTTTGATGTGGGTCCCGCGCCTTTTGATTGGGATTTCCCCGGGTACGACCTCGTGCTCGTCTTCAACACCCGGACCAATCTGCTCACCGATGTCAGCTTCGGGGCCAATTTCCAGGCACTAGACCCCGCCACCGGTGAAGCAATTCCCGATCCCGCGACTGCGGAATTTTCCGACGGCTTGGCCCCCTTTCACAGTGAATTCGCCACCTATGGCGGCTATGCCCGCGACACCCGCTTCGGCGGTTCCGGTCACGACAGCTCCGCCGAGTTGGAGAGCCTGAAGGTATTCGCTTTTCTCGTTCCAGAAGACACCGACGAGCTGGGGATGAACTTCGTTCTGGCCGCGACCAATGACGGCAACGACTTTCGACTCGAAGTCGACCGTCTGGCCAACGGCGACATCATTTCGGCAACCTTCAACCCGGACATTGATGTGTATGAAGCCGAGTGGACCGGACCGGCCTCCGGCGGTCCGGACGGCAACTGGAACCATCATAACAATTGGTCCACCCGCCTGAACGGAATCGAAGAATTCGGACTCATCCCCAACAACACCACCGCGCGGGCGTATAATGTCGGCATTTTTCTCGGAAGCGCACATGTGCTGCAGGACACCAAAATCACCATCGACCGGCTCGGTATCGGCGCGCCCAACGGACTGACCACCGACAACGGGCAGGACCTGATCATCGAGAAATTCAATGTCCGCCCTTCCGCCGGGGTCATCGACAACGCCGGCACGATTTTCCTCAACTCCACCGGCGACGCCACCTCGCTTCGCTTCAGCGGCAGCCGCCTCACGCTCACCGGAACCGGCCTGCTCGAAACCACCCTCCATGCGGAAAACCGCATCGCGGGCATCCGCTCCACGGACAGCCTGATCCAGGAAGCGGGCCACAGGATCCGCGCCAGCGGCGTGTTGGGTGCCAATCTTCTGCGAATCGAGAACCGGGGCTTGATCGAGGGCCACGCTTCTTCGTCCCCGTTCGGGGCGGACTATCAAACCTTGACCATCAATCCGGCGGGAAGCGCAGCCGACCTCGCCCCCGGCTTCGTCAATGCGCCGGGGGCCATCCTCCGTCCCGGGTCCCGCTACAGCCAACTCCGCCTGCAGGACGGTTTCTTTCTTTTCGAGGAATTGCCAAGTTTCCATGAAGTCGGCGGCCCCCAGCAATTGATCACCTTTCGCGATGCCCGCTTCAACGGCGCCGGGAACACCTGGGAGATTCAAAGCAGTGATCACTCCCTGCTGGTGACCGGGCAGGTTCGAATGGAGAATCTGACCCTCGCGCCCTCGAAGCACGGCGCGGTCTTTTTCCTCGATGCGTTTGCCAACGCGAGCGCCACCACCTTTATCCTGCCTCCGCTCGAGTTTGACGATCCTTTGGACCCGTTGCCGCCCGAAAACTGGGCCAATCGCATCCTGACCATCCCCGGCCGGGACGAGGAAATGCTTTTGGGTCCGGTCCACCTGCGCAACAGCGCCATCCGCGGCGGAAGATTTTCCTTTATCGATCCGGGCAACCTCCCGAGCTTCGGAACCATCGACCCGGAGTATATATACGACGAAGTGAACGTGCGCTTCCAGATTTATCTCGACGGGTCTTTCTCCTCTTTGGAAAACGTGCGAATCGATGGCAACTACCGCTTTGACCGCGAGTTGCAGATGAACGCGGAATACGTATTCAACCATGCAATCCCGGAGGCCATGTATGCGCTCGAATATCTAATCGATCCACAGGACATGGTTCGGGTGCAGGCGTTGGCCAACACGCTGGTTCTCGCCGGGATGATTGAGAACGACGGTTTGATTAGAGCGTTCTCCAACAGGATCGAAATCCCCGAACGCCTCGTCCTCACCGGCAAAGGCGGCATGCTTGGACTTTTCGGCATGTCTTCGCAACCCACGCGGGTAACCATCCCGGACGGCGGCGACCCCGCCCGTTTTACCATCGACACGGATCAAAGTGTCGACGGCTTCGCCTTGGACACTGCAAATGTCTTTATTGAAAACCGGGGGTCTCTGACCTCCGCCTCCCTGGAGTCGGGCATAGACGTCGACCGCAACACGGTGACGACGGCCGAGCTGGCCGGCCTTCTCGAAAAACAGATCGCGCGCAACACCGGGATGATTGAACCCCGCAACTCCTTCGGCGGCGGCACCATTGACAACCGCGGGGGCCGCATCATCCTCGGCGAGTACATCTCCACTTTACAGCACTTGCGCATCCTTGGCGGCGAGATCGCTTTGCACGGCTTGAAAACGGAATGGTCCCGGAGCGATTTCGACGCCATGGCCATAAAGACATTCCCCTTCGAGGTCTATAATCTTGATCTCGAGGGTGTCACAATCACCTCGCCCGCCTTTGACAACACCATGGACCTGGACAGCGTGCTTGACGAGCTGACCATAGACCCCGGTTTCGGAAGTTACGGCGGTTACAGCAGTTTCGGCATCCTCAACTTTCAGACCTCTTTCAATTTTCAGCACTCCTTCCATGCCAGTTCCCGGCCGGTACGGATCAAGGACAACACCTTTGCCACCACCGCAGCCTTTGACCGGGTGCGGATGGACGGAACAAACACGCTCGCCCCGGGGGTTCACTTCGTGGCCGGTGAACTGCTCGTGGGCGACGGGGCCAACTTCGTCCAAGGCGCCGGTCCCAACCCCGAGGGGATCGTGAGCGGTATCGTGGCCTGGTACGGCATTTCCGCCGCCGAGCCCGATCCGGTCAACCCGCCTCGTTTTGTTTTCGAACCCGGTTACGTCTACCGCATCAGCGGGGAGGCGGGACGGAACGAGGTGACTTTCGAAATCCAACCCGGGGCGTCTGTCGGCATCGACACCTCGTATCCGTTTTCGGGGGTCGTTCATGATCTGATCATCAATCCTGCGGGCGGGCCGGATTCCCCGCCGGGCTTCATCAACCGGGGCATATTGGATTTATCCTTAATCGAAGAAATCGACCACGTGACCTTCGAATCCGGACATTACGACAACCGGGACGGCGAGATTGTCCTTGGCGATTTTGAATCCCAATTTTCCAAGGTCACCATACGCGACGCCGTAATCGAGGGAGGCGTGATTCGCAATCCGATCCAGCAAAATATTGCCATTTCTCTCGAGAACGTCACCCTGCGCAATGTTCGGCTGATCGACGTCGGATTATACGGAACGTACACCTTGGAGGACTGCATCCTGGAACTCTCCGGAGGGGATCAATATGTGGAAATATCCGGGAACGTCGAGGTGATCGGCGATTTAAGCTTTCGGGACGGCAGCGGCAGTGGCGTGGAGTTTGATCTGAACAATCTCCCGAACGTGCGTGATCCGCTGAGGGATCGTATTCTCATCGAAGAAGGCGTCCGGATCCTTGGCTCTCCCAATGGCAGCGGCAATGTCGTCACCAGCCTGACCAATCATGGCGTCATCGAGTTCGATCATACCATGATTTTCACCACGCCGCTGATCGAGACCGGAGAAACCCTCAACCTGGATGTCCAGGTCCCCGCACCCAACGCGCCCATCGGCGAGGTCGTAACTTTGGCGGATCTGGGCCTGACCGAGGCGCTTGCCCTCAGCGGCTCCAGCCGGATCGTGAACGCCGGCTTCATCGACGGACATTTGAACGGGATTCTCGAAGGAAAAATCATCATTCGTGAAGCCGCCTTCGACAATAGCGGAGGCCGGATAGAGGCGCACTTTGTCAGCGTGGAGGATTCGCTTGTCAACAACACCGACGGGCGCCTTTTTGCCAATTTCGATCTTACCCTCTATAATGCGATTATTTTTGGCGGCGAAATTGGCGGCGATACCATTTTCATTGAGGGCGGAACCGAGGAGGGGACCGATTTCGGGCGCGAATCCATCACCACCCTCCAGGATGTCGCCTTCACCGGTATCCAAGAGGAATTCCACTTCGTATTTGTGGAGTCAACGCTCTTCACCTCCGGTCTAATCGACGGCTCCTTGAGCTGGTTTGAAAATCAGGGCGAAGTGATTGTGGCGGGGTCGGCCTCGCTTTTCCGGGTCGCCGAATTTTCCAACGGCGGCACCCTCCGTCTTGCCGGGGGCACCCTCGAAATCATGAGCGGCGGCAGCTATTGGGATTCTCCGCGCGCAATCACTGTCGGCAGCGGCACGATCTCAAGCGAATCTCCGGTCGAACTCGTCGGACTCCTCTCCCCGGGAGCTGAGTTCGCTTTGGGAACCCTCACTTTCACCGGCGATTTGCTGCTTGAACCCACCATCACCTACCGTGCAAAACTGGGCGCGGAAGGCGCTTCGGATCTTGTCATTGCGGGCGGCGACAGTCCGCTGATCCTTCAGGGAACGCTCGAGCTGTCATTGTTCGAGGGGTACAACCCGTCTCCCGGCGACACCTTTACGATCATCGAGTCGAGCCAGCCGATCGCGGGATCTTTCGGAAGCCGCGGGGACGGCGATCGCATCAATATTCCCGGCACCGGATCTTTCCGGCTCAACTACGTGCAGACAGGCCCTGACGCCTATGCCGCGACCCTGGATCATTTCCTTCCCCAGGTTTTCCCGGAGGTACACCACCTCGACGGCAGCGCTGCCGGAGCGGCGGACGGCACAAGCTGGTTCGACGCGTTCACGTCCCTTTACGCCGCACTCGAAGCCGCCCAGCCGGGGGATGACATCTGGGCCGCCGCCGGCGTCTATTCGCCGCGGGATTCCGACGGGGGCACGTCCTTCTTTCTCGGGAACGGAGTCACTCTGAGCGGCGGCTTCAACGGCACCGAAACGGAGCGCGAGCAGCGCGATCCGTCCATCCACATCAGCGAGTTCGGTCTCGCCGGGACTGAGCAATTCCATGCATGGCCGACTTTTATCAGTCAGGGGAACACCGCGCACACCGTGCTCGACGGCATCCGGGTGGCTTCGAGTGCTCCGGGCCTGATCGGAGCATCGGCACTTCACCGCTTACAGCGGGGCGGCGGCATCTATATCCTCGAGGGCAGCGAAGTCCGCATCCTCGACTGCGAGTTTTTCGACAACCGTGCAAGCAATGCGGGAACTGCGATTCGCATTGAGGACTCTTCGCCGGAATTCGTCAATCTTCACTTCGCGGACAATGCCGGAATTGCGCTGTATGTGGAAAACGCAAGCGTCGTACTGACCGGCGCAAGCTTCGAAGAAAACGGCACCGGGGTTTCCTTCGTCAACGCCTCGGGCGTGATTTCGGATGCCCTTTTCGATGGTCAAACCTCCGCATCATTGCTCGTTACCGGCGATGCCGAGGTGTCGGTCCTCCGCTCCCGTTTTCTGAAAAACAGCCTGACTCAGATGCATGCGGTCCGCATTTTAGGCGCGAGCGACAACGCCGGGGATCCGCTGCTGCCGACAGTCACCTTTGACCGCTGCGAATTCCGGGGGAACGGTCGGGCCGATTTCCCCATCCAAGGTGAGGCCCTCTTCAATCAGGGAATTCTCACGTTGAGCAACAGCCTCGTGGCCGGCAACTCCGCCTCCTATGGCGGCGGTGTTTTCCAGGAAAGCTTCAGCATTGAAAGTCCGGACCCGCAACTTACGGCCGTCAACACCACCTTTGCCGGCAACAAAGCCACTGTTGCAGGGGGCGCGATTTCCGGGGGCAAAATCCATTTGATCAACAGCATCGTCTGGGGCAACGCCGCCAATGGCGCGACCGGCACCCCCCTCGCGTCAATCCACGTTGACCCGGGTAATCTGACCACTTCCCACAGCTTGATTGAAGCGTTCGCCCCCGGCGGCACCGGGGATCTCGACGGAACCATTGTCACCAACGCCCCGCGCTTCCGTGCGCCCGTCCATCCGCTTTCCGCTCCGACTCGCGAAGGCGATTACCGCCTCAACCGCGGCTCTCCGGTCCGCGACGCCGGCAGTAACGCCGACGTGGCGGGTGGCCTCGACTTGGATGGAAATCCCCGTATTTCCGGGACCGCCGTCAACCTGGGTGCGTATGAGTCGCAATTTGTTCTCTATGTGGATTCGGGCGGCAAAAGCAACGGCGGTCTCTCCTGGGAGGACGCATACACCGACCTTCAGACGGCTTTGGCCGCCGCCGAACCCGGCGATGAGATTCGTGTCTCCGCCGGGACCTACACCCCGACTTCCGGCAGCGACCGGAACGCCACCTTCGCCATCCCCTCCGGGGTGCATCTGCGCGGCGGCTTTCCTGCGGGTGGCGACACGGGCGGCGACCCCGATCCCGCAGCGAACCCCACCATCCTTTCCGGCGAGCTGGGCGATCCGCTTACATTCGCAGACAACAGCCGCCATGTGCTCACCGGCGACGCGCTCGACGCCGACACCGTGATCGACGGTTTTATCATCACCCGCGGCAACGCCAATGGAACGGAGGCGGGCCACGGCAACAAGGGCGGCG